>JBCBIS010000033.1:0-26906 GCA_038524325.1 Pseudomonadota bacterium | reverse complement strand
GAAAATTCTCATCCCCCGCCCCTTTGCCGGAGGGGGCCGTAATCTCGTCGATGTCCGCAATTGTGCTCATATCGCGCATGATCGGGCCCCGTTTCGCAGGCATCCTAGGAGCAAGCGCTGGCAAACACAATCTCTCCCACTTCGCAGGCGCAATACGGGGCGGTGGCAAGGCACCGACCCCCTTGAGCGGGTAGGGCAGAACGGGTAGGCGAGGCGCCATGCTGCTGGTGTTTCTCTCAATTCTGATCTGGCTTGGGCTGATCTCGTTCTGGGGTGGGTTCTGGAAGGCCGATCAACGGCTGGGTGTGCCCGCGCCACCCGAGGCCTGGCCCGATGTGGTCGCGGTCATCCCGGCGCGTAACGAGGCGGCTCAGATCGCCGAGGTGCTGGAGGCCCATGCGGCCACCGCCTATCCCGGCGTATTCCGGGTGATCCTGGTCGATGACAGCTCGACCGATGGTACCGGAGATCTGGCGCGCGGCGTGGCCGGGCGGATCGAGGTGATCGCGGCGCCACCGATCGAACCCGGCTGGACCGGCAAGCTCTGGGCGCTGCACCAGGGCATCCGGGCGGCGGGGGATGCCGAGTATCTGCTCCTGACCGATGCCGATATCCTGCACGCGCCCGACACGCTGGAGCGGTTGGTCGCAAAGGCGGCGCAGGGGTCGGATCTGGTCTCGCTGATGGCCCGGCTGGATGCGCGGGGGCGATGGGGCGCTCTGTTGATCCCGGCCTTCGTTTTCTTCTTTCAGAAGCTCTATCCCTTTGCCTGGGTCAACGCGCCTGGGCGCCGAACCGCCGGGGCGGCGGGGGGCTGTGTGCTGATCCGGCGCGCGGTGTTGGAGGAGATCGGCGGCGTCGCCAGCCTGCGCGGCGCCTTGATCGACGATTGCACCCTGGCGGCGCGGGTCAAGCGGGCAGGGCATGCGATCTGGCTCGGGCTGGCCGAGCGCGAAGTGGTCTCGCTGCGGGATAACCGCGCGCTCGGCTCGGTCTGGACCATGGTGGCCCGCACGGCGTTTACGCAGCTGCGCCACTCGCCCATTCTGCTGCTTGGCGCGACCCTCGGGATGGCGCTTCTCTATCTGACCGCGCCGCTCGCGGTCGCCTGGGGGGTGGTGAGCCTGAACGCGACGCTGGCCTTCTATGGGGCGCTCGGCTGGCTGCTGATCGCCGGGGCGTATCGCCCGACCGCGCGTCTCTATGGCCAGCCCTTGTGGCAGAGCCTGACACTGCCGGCGGCGGCGCTGCTTTACATGGTGATGACGCTCGATTCGGCGCGGCGCCATTGGTTGGGGCGCGGCGGCGCATGGAAGGGCCGGGTCTATCCGGCGGACTAGCCTTGTCGCCTAGCGCCCGAGCAAACCCTGGGCCCGCAGCCAGAGCATCGTGTCGCGCAGCGCCTGGGACGTCTCCGGCGGGCGGAATCCCAGTTCCCGCCGCGCCCGGCTCGAATCGAAACTGCGCCGCGGCCCGGCAAGGCGCACACCAGTGAGCGGCCCGGCGGGGGGGCGCCCGAACACCCGGCCCAGCGCCTCCTCGACCAAGCCACTGGCCAGGGCCAGGCCATAGGGCACGCGCGCCCGCGGCGGTTGCAGCCCGAGATCATCGCAGAGTTTCGCGAACTCCGCCGTGTCCAATGTCTCGCCTGCCATCAGATAGCGCCGCCCCGGCACGCCATCCTCCAGCGCTGCGATAATGCCATCGGCCAGCGCGTGGATATGGACGAAATTCCATGTGCAGTCGATCAGGGCCGGCAGCTTGCCCACGGCCAGGTCGCGCAACAACCGGCCCGGCGGCGTCGGGCCGTGATCTCCCGGGCCGATCGGCGCCGAGGGTTGCACGATCACCGGGTCGAGCGGATGCGCCCGGCAGATCAACTCGGCCGCCCGTTTTGAGGCCGGATAGGGGCCTAGCATCGCCTCAACGGGCAGCTCTAGCCGCTCACTGACCGTCTCGACATCGCCGCGGCCGAGACCCGGTGAGGCGGCGATCAGGGTGACGAAGCTCGACACATGCACGACTCGGGTCACCCCAGCGGCGGCTGCAGCGTCGAGGACGGTGCGCGTCCCCTCTGCATTGACCTGATGAAATCGGCGCGGGTCGCGGGCCCATAGCCCGGTGATGGCCGCCGCATGGATCACGGCTTCCGCTCCCCGCATCGCCTTGGACAGCGCTTCGGGGTCTTCGACCGAGCCTGTGACGATTTCGAGCCCGCGGATCTCGGGCTCGGGCCGGATCAAATCGAAGCCGGTCACGGACTCTCCCCGCCGGAGCAGACGCTCGGCGAGATGGCGGCCAAGGAAGCCTGCGGCGCCTGTGATCACGATCTTCATGATCCCCCGCAGATCAACAGGCCCGGCGCGCGGACCGATCCGGCGACGAGACGTCCGCCGCTGAGAACCCCCACCGTGGCGCCCGAGAACAACCGGCCCGAGGGGTCGTCGAACAGGATCTCCTCGCCGCCATCCGTCAGGCTGATCCGGGCGATCCGGCTGGGCGCACGTTCGGTCCAGCCAAACCGGTAGAGCCCGAGACGGGGCAGCGAGGGGTGGAGCGCCACGATCAGCGCCGGTTCTTCGGGATCGCTCAGGTCGCGGGTGAGATTGTCCGGGCCGCCCGAAACCGGTATCGCAGGCGCCTCCCCGGGCCGTAGAATGCGCCCCGCTCGGGTCTCCGCCACTAGAGTCTCCGTGCCGATAAGCGCCACGCCGTTGGGGAAGAAGAGCTGGCTGCGCTGCACCGCGGGCGTCGCGCCGGGGTCATCGCTGGTCAGCGGCATGGTCAGGAGGAGCCCGGTATACTCCAGCCCCAGCAGGGTCGAGAGCGTCTCGGCGCCGCAGATCCCGCGATCCAGCGTGATCCACAGCGTCAGGTCCTGAAAGGCGAGATCATTGGCCGCGCAGAGCGTGCTGTCCGCCGCGCCCTCGTCCGACAGGCGCAGACGTTGCTCGCGCGCTTCATAGGTGGTGAGAAGCAGACGGACGCCGCCATCGCGCCCCCGGTTGATTACGGCGACCAGCGGCAATTCAGGATGCGCGGCGATACCATGCGGACGCAACCCGCCGCTCAGGCCCTTGGCGGGCAGGGCCGGGCGCAAACGGGGCAAAAACGGCGGATTGGCGAGCGCCTCGTCGAGGGTAAAGAGGTAGAGCCCGCCATTCGGCTGCGCGGGGTCCAGTCGGTCATAGGCCGACAACACCAAGCGCCCGTCGGGTAATCGGGCGATATCCTCGATACCAGTGATCTCGGCCCCGGTTTCGGCATCGCGGAGGGGGAGGTGATGGCACGCGCTCTCCGCGAACCGCGCCGGGAGCGCTGCGACCGGCCAATACCACCAGACCAGAGGCGCCAGCGCGAGCGCCAAGATCACGACGGCCCAGCGCGGGATCAAGAGGCGCGGGGGGGCTGATACTGCCATTTCTCGATCCAGGGACCCCAATGGCGGTCCACCAAGTCTATGGCGACTTGATCTCCGCGAAAGGCGTTTTTGGCAAAGCTGGACACCCCGTCGAGATAGGCACGGAATGCGGGTGCTGCCCGGTCGAACCCATCAAGCGCCAGACCGTCATAGATCCGCTCCAATGCCACCATCGGTTGGGTATCGAGCAGGTCATAGGGCAGTTCGACGAAATCCGGCGCCTGCCAGCCAGCGGTCTGCTCCTCGAACCGGGCCATCATCCGCCGATAGACCCGCAGGATAGTGGCGTCAATGTCGAGGCCCGCTGGCACCGCCTGCAGGGCCAGTTCTGCCAGCAGCTTCTTGTAGAAGTTTCGCATCGACAGGAACACGTCGAACGGGTTGCGGTGGATATGGATGAACTTCGCATCCGGGAACAGCCGTTTCAATTGTGCGGGGCGGGCTGTGTATGTCGGGTTCTTGATCAGCAGCCGCGCGCCCTGATCCTTCTCCAGCCGCCGCAGAAACAGCAGGAAACGCGCCTCCCAGGCGGCGATCTCGGCCGCTGAGCAGCCGTCAAAGAACAGGCCGCGATCGATCAGGCGGTCGAATTGCTGAGGGAAATAGATGCCGTGATAGAATGAGAGTGGCGACATGTTGGCGATCGCGATCTCATCCTCCTGCGGGCTGGTCGGTGTGACGGGAATGTTGTCGATGAAGCGCGTCTCGGGCAATTGACGCTCGAGGAACGGTCGCAGCGCGCGGGCGATGCCGAACATGTCCCATGGCAGGCCGGTCGCGACAGGCGGGACATAGCCGAAGCCGCCCAGGCTCATGACGTTGTAGAGATGCGTGGTGCCCGAGCGCCAATGGCCAAGGATGAAAATCGGTGCGGTCGGGTGCTCCGGCAAGCGCGGGGTGACCAGGCGGTGCTCCAGTGCCGAGATCGGTGCCCGGGCGATCGACGCCGCCCAGATGGCCGCTGCCTTTCCGGGCGACACGCCGCCCCCCGCCGCCAGGCAGACCGAGCGCAGCGTGCCGAGATCTGCGCCGCTCAAAGGATGGGCCATGGAACTCCGTCTCTCGCGCCAAGCATTCGCTTACCTATGCCGGGTGCCTGACCGGATCAATGGCTGGATGCAAGCGAGCGAAACCCTGCTGCCTTGTGAGATGTCGAGGGGGTCGGGGGTCCGGATGGCGACGAGGCCTGGAGAACCTGTCGGCCGATCCGGACAAAGCCATAATGCCGCCACATTTCGCCCGATGCACGCCTTATTTGACCGTCCGGGGAGGAAAGTTTCGCCAAAACGGGCAGCATTGTTTCATTATGATACAGACAAGAGGTCGTCCGCCTTATTTGGAGCCTGAATTGAGGCGAAATCGTGCCGCATTCAGCGAATCGGGCAGGGCGGCGGCGAAGTGAGCCATGTCCTGCTCGGTGCCGCAGCTGACTCGGATACACCGGTCGAGCGGGGCGATTCCCGGCATCCGGACGAACACATCCCGATCCGCCAGGGCCCGAACGACGCCCCGGGCCAGTGCTCCGTCGCCACCGCAATCTACCGCGACGAAGTTTGCGGCGGAGGGCAGGGCGGTCAGGCCGTTATCGGCCGAGACCTCGGCAATGCGTCGGCGGCTCTCCTCGGCGCGTCGGCGGACATCGTCGAGATGCGCGGTATCCCCGAGCGCGGCCAGCGCCCCGGCCTGCGCGACGCGGCTCACACCGAAATGGTTGCGAATGCGGTCGATTCCCGCGACCAGAGCCGGGTGTCCGAGGACATAGCCGATCCTGAGCCCCGCCATGCCTCGCGCCTTGGAAAAGGTCCGAAAGCGGAGGATGCGCGGGTCTTCCGGGTTGACGGCGGGTGCGGTCCCTTCCGGCGCGAATTCTACATAGGCCTCGTCCAGGCAGAGCAGGCACCCCTCCGGCAGCGCATCGAGAAGCTGAGATACCGCGTTGGCCGGATGCCAGCTCCCCATCGGATTGTCCGGGTTGGAGAGATACACCAGACGCGCGCCCACCTCCCGCGCCTTTGCCGCCAAGGCCTGGGGATCCTCGTGGTCCTTTGAATATGGAACGGCCACCAGCTCACCGCCAAAGCCCGCCACATGGTAGTTGAAGGTCGGATAGGCCCCCGCCGATGTCACCACTCGGTCGCCCGGAGCCACGAAGAGGCGCACGACGAGCCCCAGGAGGCCGTCGATTCCCTCTCCGACCCGGATTGCCTCCGGCGTCACGCCATGGAAGGCGGCGAGCGCCTCGCGCAACTCATGGCTGGTCGGGTCGCCATATTGCCAGCTCTCCGCCGCCGCCCGCGCCATGGCCTCGAGGGCGAGGGGGGAGGGGCCGAAAACGCTCTCATTCGCGCCGATCCGCGCCGCGAAGGGACGTCCGCGCAGACGCTCGGTCTCCTCGGGGGCGACGAAGGGAACGGTGGCTGGCAGGCGGGCGACTTGATCGGTGAAACGGGTCATCCCGGCTCACTAATCCGCCGCCCGCCGGGGCTCAAGCGATTTCCGAGGATCGTGTCTTGTGCAGAAACAAGGCTAAACGAGAGGTCACTGATCGCTCTCTTCTGCGGCTTTGGGGCCACGGTCATGTGGCGCGTCAATCGCGTCAGATGGAGGATATCATCTCTCCGCTACGCCAAACGCACTCCGGCAGCGATCAGGCGATCGAAAGCGTCGGACAGTTCAGAAACATCATGATCTTTGGCGACTGTGGCGGCACAGGTCGGATCACCAGCCCGGTGACAGCGGAGGATTGCCAAGCCTTGGAAGAGACCGACCGGCTGGCTCGACCGCCGGCCAGAGTGTGATCACTATCGGCATGGCGCATTTGCTGAAGCGCTGATCCCATCGGTGCCAAAGGGCCCGGCGTGCTGCGGATATCTCCCGGTTTCCGACGCAAAGCACGCGCGTAAGCTGCGGCGGCGCCCCGCTTCTGTCACTGCTTTGCCGCTCCGGCGTCATCCAACAGCCGCAGATGGTGCCGATAGTCTCGCCAAGGGTGGGGAGAACAGGGCAAGGAGGTTGCCATGAAGAAATACATTGCCGAGGCCATCGGCACGTTCACCCTCGTCTTCTTTGGCGTCGGCAGCGCCGTGCTGGCGGGAAGCGGGATCGGCATCGCCGATGCGATCTCGATCACCGGAATCAGCTTTGCCTTCGGGATTTCGGTCGTCGCCATGGCCTACTCGATTGGTCACATCTCGGGCGCGCATCTCAACCCTGCGGTCTCGCTTGGCGCTTTGGTTGCGGGGCGGATCGAGATGGGCGACTTTCTCGGCTATGTGGCCGGCCAGGTGGCAGGCGCCATCCTGGCGGCTGGAGCGGTCTATCTGATCGCCGCTGGCCAGATCGGAGGCTATGACGTGGCCGCGAACGGGCTAGGCCAGAACGGTTGGGGCGTGGATTATGGCGGCGAGTTCGGTCTGGTTTCGGCCTTTCTGTTCGAACTGATCGCCACCGCGGTGTTTCTTACCGTCATCCTCGGCGTCACGGATGAAGGGACGGCGACCACCGGTTTCGCGGGCCTCGTGATCGGCCTGACGCTGGTGATGATCCACCTTGTCGGCATCACGATCACCGGAACATCGGTCAATCCGGCCCGCTCGGTCGGCCCGGCGCTGTTCGTGGGCGGCACGGCGCTGTCGCAGCTTTGGCTGTTCATCGTCGCACCGATGGCAGGCGCTGCTTTGGCAGGGGTCCTCTATAAGTCGGGTATCACGAGCCGGACGTGACGGTGCAGGGTCGTTCTCCAGCCCGTCAGCTTTCCTCGGCGGGGGTGATGCGGTAGAGCGCGTCATCCCCTTCGCTGAGGAACCAGATCGCGCCGTCTGGCCCCTCGCGGACGTCGCGGATGCGGTTGTAGTCGCCCTCGAACAGCCGCTCCTCGCCCTTGATCTCCCGCCCCTCCCGGTCAAGCCGGGCAATCATGTCGAATTTCAGCGAGCCGACAAACATGTCCCCGGCCCAATCCGGGAACAGCTTCCCAGAATAGATAACCATGCCTGAGGGCGCGATCGATGGGTCCCAGTGGAATTTCGGCTGCTCCAGCCCCGGTTTCGCGGTGCCCTCGCCGATCTGGCCATAGGAGTAATGACGGCCATAGGAGATCACCGGCCAGCCGTAATTCTTGCCCTTCTCGATCAGGTTGATCTCGTCTCCGCCGCGCGCGCCATGCGAGTTCGTCCAGAGGGTGCCATCTTCGGCCACGGCCAGGCCCTGCGGGTTGCGGTGGCCGACAGTCCAGACCTCGGGCGGGTAGGGGCCCTCGAGAAACGGATTGTCAGCGGGCGCCGACCCGTCGCGGTTGATCCGGATAAGCTTCCCATTGTGTCGCCCGGTGTCCTGCGCGCTGGGTCGGTCGCCGAGATCGCCGAGGGTCAGGAAGAGGATGCCATCCTCCGCCTCCAGAATACGCCCGGCATAGTGGCGTCCGCTATGGCCGTCGCGCTGGGCAAACAGGGTCCTCACCGCTTCCAGACGCGTGTTGTCGTCGCTGAGCCGTGCAGTGACCAGGGTGGTCGCGGCCCCCGCATTGCGCGGGGCGGAGAAGCTGAGGAAGATCTCCCGTGTCTCCGCAAAGTCCCGCGCCGGCTGCACGTCCAACAGACCGCCTTGTCCCGAGGCGTAGACACTTGGCACGCCGCTCACCCGGGTCCGGGTCCAGGTGGGTGTGAAATGAAGAAGGCTGCCGTCCCGCTCGGTGATCAGCTTGCCACCATCGGGCAGAAACGCCAGCGACCAGGGCACAGACAACCCCGAGACCATTCGCTCGACCCGCACGTCTCCGGCAGAAGTGGCATGGATATCCTGCGCGGCGGCGGCGGCGGGCAGCAGGAAACAGAGCGCGGCAAGTGTGCGGATCATGGCGGACCTCCAAATTGACCTACGCAGGATATAGGCGTCCGGCAGCACGCCAAAAGCAGGCGCCGCATTTTCCAGTGCGCCGACCGCAGAATTTCCGGAACCCGGCAATGGCTTCCCTCAAGCGGAGAGGCCCGATGGACAGCACCGCGGTGAAGTTAAGCGGCGCGCGGCTACGCCGCGCAAGACATGAAGTATGCGGGCCGTCGGCCCGCATGCCGCCTGGATGGCGACGGTTCGCGCAGAGCCAGAGGACCGGCTGACCGAACCACGGCGCAGCCGGGCGGCGCGCGGCCCTGCCGCGCCGAGCAACATGTATGCGGGCCCTTGCCCGCATTCCGTTTTGCTATGGGCGGTCAGGTCTCCGGCGGAGTCCAACGCCAGAGCGTCATGTAGCGAGAGCCCAGCAGCCGCCCGACCGGACCCAGCCAGACCCGCCGTTCCTCTCTGGCGCCAAAGCGCTGATAGGCCCGGGCCGCTGCCTCGTGCCCTTCCGGCATCTCCGTGCGCCAACCAGCCTTGCCATGCCGGAGCACCTCTGCGCTCAACCATTCCAACAGCGCTTTGCCCAGGCCGCGGCCGCGTGTCTCCGGCGCCACCGCGAAGCCTTCGATATAGAGGTCCTTGCTGCGCCCCCGGTACAGGGTCGCCAGCGTCATGCCATAGCGCAGCGCCCCGCCGACCAGACCGAACCGCGCCCGGTAGCGTGCGAACTGCGGCCTCAGCGACCCGGCCCCATCCATCCGATAGGAAAGGCAGCCAACAACCGCCCCCTCCATCACAACGGCGCAGATCCGGTCAGGGCGCAGCGGTACGGAGAGCAGGGCTTCGCGCGTGTCCTGATCCCCCACGATCCGGTCCAGGGACTTTCGCCGCCGCACGGAATAAGCGCCGACCGCCAGCTCCCATCCCGGTGCGATCGGATGCATCAGCAGCCAGTCCTCGCCCCGCCGCCAAACATGGTCGTCAGGGATCACCGGCAGTGATGGCGCTCCGCCCGAGTCGCCGGGACCCTTACCGTCAGTCATCTTTATCCAGCACTTTCAGCGCCCGCTCGCGACGCAGGTTGGTCTTCAAGCCGCTGCACCCTGGGCTTTCGTCATTCCTTCAGCACCCGCGCGGCGTCGAGGGCGAAATAGGTCAGGATCCCGCTGCAACCCGCACGTTTGAAGGCCATCAGGCTCTCCAGCATCCCGGCGCGGGCATCCAGCCAGCCGTTGCCCATGGCGCCCTTGAGCATCGCGTATTCGCCACTCACCTGATAGGCGAATGTCGGGACCCGGAACTCGGAGGAGACCCGCTGGCAAATGTCGAGATAGGGCATCCCCGGCTTTACCATCACCATATCGGCCCCCTCGGCCAGATCCATCGCGATCTCGCGCAGCGCCTCGTCGGTGTTGGCGCAGTCCATCTGATAGGTCTTCTTGTCGCCTTTCAGCGCCCCGCCCGAGCCGACCGCATCGCGGAACGGGCCGTAGAAAGCCGAGGCATATTTCGCGCCATAGGTCATGATGGTCACGTTGGTATAGTCGTTTTCCTCCAGCGCCCGGCGCATGACTGCCACGCGGCCATCCATCATGTCCGAGGGCCCCATGATATCCGCCCCCGCTTCGGCCTGCGCGAGCGTCTGTTTCTCTAGCGCCAGCAGCGTCTCGTCGTTGAGGATCTCGACCCCGCGCGAGGTCTCACGCACCAGCCCGTCATGGCCGTCAGAGTTATAGGGATCCAGCGCCACATCCAGCATTACCCCGATCCCGGGCACAGCGGCCTTTACCGCGCGGGTGGCCGCGTTCACCAGGTTATCCGGGTTCCAGGCCTCCTCGCAGCCCGGGGTCTTCAAATCGTCGGGCGTGTTCGGAAAAATCGCAATCGCAGGGATGCCGAGTGCCGCCGCCTCCGCCGCCTTCGCAACCAGCCGGTCGATGGTCAGGCGCTCTACCCCCGGCATCGTGTCGATCGGCTCGGCCCGGTCCTCGCCCGGGATGACGAAACAGGGCCAGATGAAATCGGCGGGGCTGAGCGTGTTCTCCGCCACCATCCCCCGGATCCAGGGCGCTTGGCGCAGGCGGCGGGGGCGGAGGGCTGGGAACGGAGCGGGCGGCTGCATGGCGGTCTCTCGGCTGTGATGCCGCCTTGGTGCCATGCTGGCCGCGCGCGAGGCAAGCCCCGATGGCAGCCGGCTCAGAGCCCATTGATGCCGAAACGGCGCAGGATCCAACTGCCCAGCAGGTGACGGGCAATCATCTGCACGCGGAATCCCTTGCTCCAAGTCGCGGGTTGGGTCGGCACATTCCGCACGGGTTTCACCGGAGCAGGGGCTGCGGCGGTGTCGATCTTCGTGCTTGCTGCAAGACTGGTCATGTCGGTCGTCCCCTCATCAATCATTAACGATGACACTTGGGTAGAAGACTCAGCCCACGGTTTCTGTAGCAGTCGTCACGCCCCGATCGCCTCGCAAGTGTTTGCGCGTCCCCGGCAGTGGATTTGTGAGTACCCCTGCAGCTGGGCGGAGAGCTTCCGAGGGCAATGGCCCGGGGCGTCGGACAGCATCTGCCCGGGAGCCGCATCATCCAAACGTCATTGGCAGGGCCCCGCAGCCGGTTGTCATCCCCCGCCGCCTCCGCTACCTCCCGCGCCATGAACAAGCAAAGCACGCAGGGAGAGATCGCTCCCGGCGCCGTCACGGTGTGCGGCGCGCCCGAGGGATGGGACGCGAAACTGCTGGCCGATCTGGTCGCGCGGGCCAAGGGGCCGGTGATCCATGTCGCTCGAGACGATGCCCGCGCCGCGGCGATGGCCGAAGGCTTGGAGGTTTTCGCGCCCGCCCTGCCGGTGCTTCTGTTCCCGGCCTGGGATTGCCTGCCCTATGACCGCGTATCGCCCAATCCCGAGATCGCGGCGGCGCGGATGGCCGTGCTGGCCGGGCTCGCCCACGGGTTCGACCGGCCCTCGGTGCTGCTGACCACCCTGAACGCCGCGACGCAAAGGGTTCCGGCGGCCGATGTAGTGGCTGGGGCCAGTTTCCTCGCCGATGTCGCTCAGACCGTGGATATCGACGCGCTAACCGCCTGGCTGACCCGGATGGGGTTCAACCGTGCCTCGACCGTCACCGAGCATGGCGATTTCGCAGTGCGCGGCGGCATCATCGACATCTTTCCACCGGGCGAGACCTATCCTGTCCGGCTCGACTTTTTCGGCGATGTGCTGGAGGGGGCGCGGCGCTTCGACCCCGATACGCAACGCACGGTCGAGAAAGTGGGGCGGGTCGAGCTGGCCCCCGCCAGCGAAGTCATCCTCGACGAAGCCTCGGTCACCCGGTTCCGGCAGGGCTATCGCAGCACCTTCGGCGCGGCACGGCGGGACGATCCGCTTTATGAAGCCGTTAGCGAGGGGCGCAAGCATCAGGGGATGGAACATTGGCTGCCGCTGTTCCATGAACGGCTGGAGACGCTGTTCGACTATCTCCCCGGCGCGCCGGTCGCCCTGGACGCTCGGGTCGACGAGGCGCTGGCCGCCCGCGCTGTCACCGTGGCTGACCATCACGAGGCCCGTGTCGACGCCGTCAAGACGGCCCCGCGCGATGCCGTGCCCTATCAACCGATGCCGCCGGAGATGCTCTATCTCGACGAGGCGGCCTGGCGCAGTGTTCTGCATCCCCGCGCCGTACGCGCCTTCAGCGGCCACAAGCTGCCCCTCGGCCCCGGGGTGATCGACGCGGGCGGGCGCGCAGGCCGGTCATTCGCGCCCGAGCGGCAGCAGGAGGGGGTGAACCTGTTCGACAAGCTGGTCGAGCATGTGAAACACCGCGCGGCACAGGGCCCTGTGATCATCGCTTCCTATTCTGAAGGCGCGCGGGAACGGCTGATCGGCTTGCTCGCGGATCATGGGCAGGAGGTCCGTCCGATCGCCCGCTGGGAGGACGCGAAGGGGGTCTCCGCCCTCGTCTGGGCACTGGAGGAGGGGTTTCAGACCGATGGACTGACCGTCATCTCCGAGCAGGATGTCCTGGGCGACCGCCTGATCCGCCGCGCCCGCAAGGCCCGGAAGGCCGAGAACTTCCTGACCGAGACACAGACCCTGACCCCCGGCGATCTGGTGGTCCATATCGATCACGGGATCGGGCGGTATCTGGGGCTGGAAACCGTGACCGCCATCGGCGCGCCGCATGATTGCGTCTGCCTGGAATATCACGGCGGCTCGAAACTGTATCTGCCGGTCGAGAATATCGAGCTGCTCAGCCGCTACGGCCAGGAAACGGGCGAGCTTGACCGTCTGGGCGGCGGGGCCTGGCAGGCGAAAAAGGCCAAGATGAAGCAACGGATCCGCGACATGGCGGATCAACTCATCCGGGTCGCCGCCGAACGGGCGCTGAAACAGGGCGAGGTGTTGGAGGCCGGCGCCGGCTATGCTGAATTCTGCGCCCGTTTTCCGTATCAGGAGACCGACGACCAGCTCTCGGCCATCGAGGCGGTGATAGGTGATATGGGCTCGGGCCGGCCGATGGACCGGCTGATCTGTGGCGATGTGGGCTTTGGCAAAACCGAGGTCGCGTTGCGTGCCGCCTATGTCGCGGCGGCCAGCGGGTTGCAAGTGGCCGTGATCGCACCGACGACCCTGCTGGCCCGGCAGCACGCCAAGGAGTTTGCGGAGCGGTTCAAGGGCACCGGCCTGAAGGTGCGCCAATTGTCGCGGTTCGTTCCGACGGCGGAAGCTTCCGTCACGCGAAAGGCAGTTTCAGAAGGTGAAATTTCCATCGTCGTCGGCACCCATGCCCTGCTCTCGAAACAGGTGAAATTCTGCAATCTCGGCCTGATGATCATCGACGAAGAGCAGCATTTCGGCGTCAAGCATAAGGAGCGGCTGAAGGAGTTGCGCAGCGACATCCATGTGCTGACAATGACCGCGACGCCGATCCCCCGTACCCTGCAACTGGCCATGTCCGGGGTGCGCGAGCTGTCGGTCATCGCCACTCCGCCCGTCGACCGGCTGGCCGTGCGCACCTATGTCAGCCCGTTCGATGGCGTGGTCGTCCGCGAGGCGCTGCTGCGCGAGCGCTATCGTGGCGGGCAGGCCTTCTATGTCGTCCCGCGCATCGCCGATATCCCGGAGGCCGAAGAATTCCTGCGAGAGCAGGTGCCCGAAGTCAGCTTCATCACCGCCCATGGCCAGATGGCTCCCGGAGAGCTGGATGAGCGGATGAACGCCTTCTATGACGGCAAATACGATGTGCTGTTGGCGACGACGATTATCGAGAGCGGGTTGGACATCCCAACCGCCAATACTCTGATCGTCACGCGGGCCGATATGTTCGGTCTGGCCCAGCTCTATCAGATCCGTGGCCGGGTCGGACGGTCGAAGCTGCGCGCCTATGCCTATTTCACCACGCCACCGCGTAAGCCTCTGACACCACAGGCAGAACGACGCTTGAAAGTGTTAGGTTCACTTGACAGCCTGGGCGCAGGGTTCACGCTGGCGAGCCATGATCTCGACATCCGCGGGGCCGGCAATCTGCTGGGTGAGGAGCAGTCCGGCCATGTCCGCGAGGTCGGCTTCGAACTCTATCAAGAGATGCTGGAGGAGGCGATCGCGAAGATCCGCTCGGGCGAAACCGCCACGACGATCGAGGAGGACGAGACCTGGGCGCCTCAGATCAATCTGGGCGTGCCGGTCCTGATCCCCGAGAGCTATATCGAGGATCTCGACGTCCGCCTGGGCCTCTATCGTCGTCTCTCGGGGCTGGAGAAGCGCACCGATCTTGAAGCCTTCGCCGCGGAACTCCATGACCGGTTCGGCAAGCCACCCGCCGAGGTCGAGACGCTGCTGAAGGTCGTCCGCGTCAAGACGATGTGCCGCCGCGCCGGGATCGCGCGGATGGAGGCCGGGCCGAAAGGCGCCACGGTGCAATTCCGCAAGGACAGCTTCGCCAACCCCGCGGGACTGGCCCAGTTTCTGCAAGAGCAGCGCGGCCTCGCGAAGATCCGCGATAACAAGCTGATCATCCGGCGGGACTGGGCGGATGACCGCGCCCGGATCCAAGGTGCGTTCGCCGTGTCACGAGATCTGGCAAAATTGTCGAATTCAACTTCTGGTTAACTTGTTCTTAGGCATGGTAAATGAGAGTTTGACCTGTCGGAGGCGTTTCGACAGCTAACAGATTGGTGGGAGTGTTATGGGCCCTTCGTCGCAGGACTGGCAGATGTCGCGAGACCCTGGGCTCACGTTTGACCAGGCCCACGCGGTTATGGAGGCATCCCAGGATGCCGCTCTCATCGTTGACACTGAGGGACGGATCCTTGCCGTCAATACCAGATGGCAGAGTGTCTTGGCGCCTCCAAACGGAGACAGTGTGGGACAGGTCTGGAGCGGGCTCGTCTCTGCCGATGTCGAGACTGCCGGGGAGACACCGACCGAGGTTGAGTGCCTGACTCGGGACGGCGACCGGGCCTCGTTTTCGATTGCGGCCATTCCCTGCACGCTGCCCGATGGCGGTGCGGGGGCGCTTTGGCAATTCCACGATGTGACCCGGTTCGAGCAGGAAGTCCGCAATGCCCGCGAGGCAGAGCGCGAGGCCAGCGAGGTCCGCAGCCAGTTCCTCGCTTCGATGAGCCATGAGCTTCGCACCCCCCTCAACATCGTGCAGGGCTACGGCGAATTGCTGCTGGATCAGACCTCCGATCCGACCGAGACCGAGTATCTCGAGATCATCCTGAACGCGACCCGCAAGCTGGGCCAGATGCTCGAAAACGTGCTCGACCTCTCGAAGATCGACGCGGGCCAGATTCAGGTCGACATCACCGGTTTCGATCTTGCGGGACTGTTCGAGGAAGTGCGCCAGGACTGGCGGCAGCCGATCCACAACAAAGGTTTGGAGTTCGTATCGAATTTCGACGAGCAGATCGCCACTTTCGCGCGCTCCGACCGGGTGCGGCTGAAACAGGTGCTCACCAACTACATGTCGAACGCGGTGCAGTTCACCGAGACAGGTCGGATCATTCTGACCGCCACCCTGCTCGAGACGCGGCCCGAGGGGCAGTTGGTTCGCTTCGAGGTGCAGGACAGCGGCAGAGGCGTGGCCCCTGCCACGCGCGAGCGCCTGTTCAAGGCATTTCAGAAGGGCGATAAGCGTGACGGGCGCGGGCGCGGCTGGGGCCTCGGCCTCTCGATCGTCAAGCGGATTGCCGAGATGTTGCGGGCAGAGGTTGGTTACACGCCAGTCGAGACCGGCGGCGCGTCTTTCCACTTCCAACTGCTGATCGAACCTTCAGATCGCAGAGAGGATGTCCCCGGACCACCGCGCTGGGACATGTCCTTGCCCTTGGTCGCGGCCCTGACAAACCCTGCGCTGCATCCCGGTACCGAGGGTCGGCTGAACTGCCTGATCGCCGAGGACAATGTGGAAAATGCCCAGCTTCTGGGTGAGATCCTCGAGCGCCACGGCTGCGCGACCGTCTTCGCCCGCGACGGGCAGGAGGCGATCGAACGGGCCGAGGAGCACCGGTTCGACATAATCTTCATGGATATCCGGATGCCCCGCCTCGACGGCGTTGCGGCCAGCCGCTGGATCCGGGACCATGGTGGTCCCAATCGCGATGCTCCGATCGTGGCTGTGACAGCGAATTCAAACCGAACCTCGTCGGTCGATTATCGCCGGGCCGGGATGTCGTCCTGCATCACCAAGCCTTATACGAGCGCCGATATCCTCACGACGCTCAGAGGCTTAACGCGCTGAACCTTGGGGTCGATGTGCGCTCGAGATGGGCGACGCAGGTGGTGAGATCGTTCAACGGCACGGGCTTGCGCAGCACATAGGCGACATTCGCGATGTCCCGGAAAATCTCGCCGCGGGGATAGAGGGTCGAGCCCGTCACCACAACGATCCGCGCGCCCGGTGATGTGTATCCAATGAAAGCCGCCAGTTCGAGCGCGTTGCACCCCTGCAGAAACAGATCGAGCAGGACCATGTCATAGACGTTGAAGCGCAACAGATTTGTCGCCTCCTCCATATCCAATGCCGTGTCGACGCCATGTCCTTCACGCTCCAGCGCGATCCTCCAAAGGTTGGACAGCGTCCTATCGTCCTCAACTATCAAGCTCTGCATGCCAAGTTCCTGAATTCAGTCCTGCGTGGTGTGAAGCCTATCTTTGAGTCCGTTACGAGATCGCTAAAGGGCGCTGGCGGCCAAGGCGGCGCGCGATGCTATTTTATTCTTGATTTTACTAACAGTTTAGTGGTTGCGCGGCTTACCGGGCGCCCGGCCAGGTATCGCTCAGCCGATAGCCGCCCGGATAGGGATCGTCCGGGTCCAGCATCACCTGATGGGTGCCGGTGATCCAGGCGCGACCGGAGATGCGCGGTCGGATCGCCTTCAGTCCCGCCAAAGCCGTCTCGCCCTGAATCGTGCAATCGAAGGTCGAGCCGATGATCGACTCGGCGCGATAGCCCGTGCCCACGGCACAGTCGCCCCTCGCATGCAAAACGGCCAACCGCGCCGAGCAGCCGGTGCCCGTTGGCGAGCGGTCGATCTTGCCCGGCCGTATGGCGACGGCGTGGCGGCTGACCGGTTGGCCGCCCTCGCGACGGAGAGGGGTCGCAAAAAGGCAGAAGGAAATGCCCGTGATCTCCGGCATCTCCGGATGGCGGAACCCGATCTGATCGCTCGCCGCCGCAGAGATCCTGGTGCCGAGCTCTGCCAGATGCCGCGCCTCTCCGGGCAAGAGTTCAAGCTCCAACTCATCGGCATCGACAATCACGAAAGTGTCCCCGCCAAATGCCGTGTCGACCCGAAGCCGGCCGATCCCCTCCACCGAGACCTCCGCATCCAACCGGTCGGCGAAACTGGGAACATTGGTGAAATGCACCCGTTTCGCCCGCCCCTGGGAGATGTCGATTTCGACCGGCACCAGCCCGGCGGGGGTTTCGAGGGTCAGCCGGGTGACTGGCTCCGTCACCGGGACGATTCCGGTCTCGACCAGCACGGTGGCCACGCAGATCGTGTTCGAGCCCGACATCGGCGGATTGTCCTCGGGCTCCATGATCAAAAAGGCAGCATCCGCCACGGGTGCCTTCGGCGGGACCAGCAGATTTACATGCCTGAAAACGCCGCCCCGAGGCTCGTTCAGGACCAGATCGCGCAACCCACCATCGTGGAACAGCCATTGCGTCTGCTCCCACAACGTCGCTCCGGGCGGCGGCGCGACCCCGCCCGTGATGACATCTCCGACCTCGCCCTCGGCATGGGCTGAGACCATATGGATCACCCGAGATGTCCTCATTCGCGCCTCCCTGAACCCTCCCTAGCGCAGGATTGTTGCGCGGGCGAGAGAAGTCTGTTGCCGCGCTGCCGGTGGAGCAAGGGCTGAAACGGCGTTATCCCGGCTGCGATTGATCAAGAGGAGACGAGATATGGGCCGGCTAATCGATGGCGTCTGGCATGACAAATGGTACGACACCTCCAAGACCGGAGGCGCGTTCAAGCGCGACGATGCGAAATTCCGCAATTGGGTGACCGCCGATGGCGCCCCGGGGCCCAGCGGCATCGGTGGGTTCAAGGCAGAGAGCGGACGCTATCACCTCTATGTCTCGCTAGCTTGTCCCTGGGCGCACCGCACCTTGGTCTTCCGCGCGTTGAAGGGCCTGGCGGGGCATATCGATGTCTCGGTCGTTCACCCGTTGATGAAGGGCGAGGGATGGACCTTCCAGGACGAGTTCCCCGGCGCCACCGGGGACCGCCTGCAAGGGCACGCCTTCATGCATCAGGTCTATACCGCTTCGAAACCCGATGCGACCGGGCGGGTCACCGTTCCGGTCCTTTGGGACCGTGAGACCGGGTCGATCGTCTCGAATGAAAGCTCCGAGATCATCCGCATGTTCAACGGCGCCTTCAACACGGTGACCGGCGATGGTCAGGACTTTTATCCCGAGGCGCTGAGGAGCGGGATCGAGGCGTGGAACGCGGTGATCTATGACACGGTCAATAACGGCGTCTACAAATCAGGTTTTGCGACCACGCAGGAGGCCTATGCCCCCGCCGTCACCGCCCTGTTCGAAACGCTCGACCGGCTGGAGGCGCATCTCGCCCGCAACCGGTATCTGATGGGAGACACGATCACCGAGGCGGATTGGCGGCTCTGGACCACCCTGATCCGGTTCGATCAGGTCTATGTGGGGCATTTTAAGTGCAATATCCGGCGGTTGGCGGACTACCCAGCACTGTGGGGGTATATGCTGGAGCTCTATCAATGGCCCGGGGTGGCCGAGACAACCGATCTCGACCATATCAAATTCCACTATTACGCCAGTCACGAGACCATCAATCCGACCGGGGTCGTGCCTCTCGGCCCCGACTTCGATCTTATGGCCCCGCATGGGCGCGACCGTCTGGCGGCGTGAGGTGGCCTAGAACACCAGCAGCGCCAAGACTGCGCTGGCGAGAATGATGAAATGCAGCACCACCAGCCAGATATAGCTGCTCTCCAGCCGCTGCACGGCGAGATCGGTCACCTCCGGCCCGGCGTTGCGCGAGGCGACAACACGGTGCATCGTCTCGCGGACCTGCTGGCGGGCCGGTTCGGTCTGCGTGATCACCAAGCCGGCCAACACCAAGAGAAACGCGACACCCGGATCGGCCCCGCGATAGAGCAGGGACAGCCCTGAGACCAGCGCTGCGATGCCGATCAGCATCATCACCAAAAAGCGGGCGCCGGCGGTCACGGGCCGGTTCACCGCCGCGCGGGCTTCCTCGATCGTGATGTCTTCTGCATGGCGCAGAACCGGGCAATAGATGCAGGAATAGAGCCAATAGGCCGAGATCACCGCCAACAGGGCGACCCCCGCCCAAGCATAGGGTGAGCCGGACAGCCCCGCCAGCGCATCCGCGAGCATGTTCATCCACCGGCCTCCTCGGGTGCTTCCGAGGCGGCCCGGCTGGCCAGAGCCTCGGAGAGTTCGGAAATGATCTTCTCCCAGGTCGCCTGGTCTTGCGCGCCTTGCACGACATGGCGGCCATTGATGATGAAGCAGGGCACGCCGGTCACGCCCATCTGGCGGGCCTGTGCCTCCTCGGCTTCCAGTTCGGAGCGTTCGGTATCACCGGTCAGAAGCTTGGCGATCACATCGCGCTCCATGCCAACCGTCTCCGCGACGTCGAGCAGAACGGTGTGCTGGCCGATATCCTCGCCCTCGATGAAGTATCGCCGGAAGAGCTGATCAACGACCTCGCCTTGCAGTCCCGTGGATTGCGACCAGCGGATCAGGCGATGGGCGTCGAAGGTGTTCGGTGTGCGGTTGATCCGGTCGAAATTCACCTCCAGCCCGGCGGCGGCGGCGGCCTGCTCGATCCGGCCATAGACCTGCGAGGCGCCCTCCGGCCCCCCGAACTTCCATTCCAGGTATTGCCGGCGGTCGATTCCCTCGGCTGGCATCTCCGGATTGAGCTGGAAAATCCGCCAGGCGGGCGTGAACGGGTCGCTGCCGATCTTGGCCAGCGCACGGTCGAACCCGGCCTTGCCGATATAGCACCAGGGGCAGATCGGGTCCGAAATGATGTCGAGCGGTATCATGCCCCGAACATAGTCGCCGCGACGGCGCGAGGGAAGACCGGGCGTAGGCGCATCACGCTCCCGTTGGCCCGAGCAGCTCCACAAGGCGGCGGCGCTGCAGCTTGCCGTTCTGGGTGCGGGGCAGGGCCTCGACCCGTTGCCAGAGCCGGGGGCACTTATAGGCTGCCAAGCTCTGCCGCGCATGCGCGTCGAGCGTGTTTTCGCCGGGCCAAACCCCGTTGGGCACGATGAATGCCGCGATCAGGGTCAGATCATCGCGCGGGCGGATCTCGCAGACGGCGACCTCGGCCACCGCGGGGTGTGCGGCGATGGCCTCCTCGACCTCCTGCGGGCTGACGCGATAGCCTTGTGCGGTCATCACGTCATCGCTGCGGCCGAGATGGGCGATATAGCCTTCCGCATCCATCTCGGCTCGGTCTTCGGTAATGAACCAGTCGCCGCGCAGCGTTGCCTGTGTCTCCTCAGGTCGGCCGAAATAGCCCAGCATGAACCCGGGATCCGATGTCGAGACGGCCAGATCCCCCGGCGTGCCCCGAGGCACCGGGGTGTCGCCCGCCAGAACGGCCACGCGCCGCCCCCGCTGCGGCCGGCCGGCGCGCCCCGGACGGGTCGGCACGCCGGGGCCTGAGGAGATGAAGGTCGATATCTCGGACATGCCGAGCGCTTCGTAGAGCGGCTTGCCCGTCCGCTCCTGCCAGCCGCTCAGCAATGGCTCCGCCAGCCGTTCGCCCGCGGTCAGACCGTGGCGGAGCATGTCGAAATCAGCGGCCAGATCCCGCACGCTGCGCAACAGGCGGCGATAGAGACCCGGCACGGCAGCGAACAGGGTGGCGCCATGGGCGCGCGCGGCTTCGGGCCAGATATCCGCATCCGCCGGCGCGCTGTGGATCAGGCTGGCCGCCCCTGCCGCCCAGGGGTCTGTCAGGCCGGTCCCCAGCGTATAGGTCCAGTTGAACGCGCCGGCATGGAGCATCACGTCCGTGCTGCCGAGGCCATACCAGTCGCGCCACATCATCCGGCGCGCCCAGGCGGCGCGATGGGCATGCAGCACCCCTTTCGGCCGGCCGGACGTGCCTGAGGTGTAGATCAGCACCGCCGGGTCGTCTGGCCCGATCTGCACGTAGTCGCCTTGGGGATGCGCCATCACGCCGGGCCAGTCGCTCTGAGGCAGTGTGGTCACCCCCGCCGGCACCCTGTCGAGCGCGAGATCATCGGCAATCGCGGCAAAGCGCGGGCGCATATCGCCTGCCAGACGGTGGAATTCCGCCTCGGTCAACTGGGCCGAAGTTGGCACCGCAATCCCTCCCGCCGCGATGGTGCCGAAGAAGAGAATGGGGAAGGCCGAGACATTGCCGAGGCGCAGCGCCACCCGGTCCCCCCGCTGCAACCCACGTGCGGTGAGCGCGCCTGCCACACCCAGAATAGCCCGCTCGAGAGCGCTATACCGCCAAGTCTCCGCAACTGATGCCCGCCCCTCGAGCACAGTCAGAGCAATCTTCTCGGGCGTCCGGCGCCCGGCGCGCATTACGTAGTCTGCCATGTTGAAGGGCGTGGGGCAGGGCTCGGGCAGCCCCTCCTGGATCAGCGATAGGGGGCTGTCTGGCATCTGGACCTGCGCGCGCCTCTGTGCAATTTGAGGGGCGAACCTGCCAGTTTCGATGCGGAAAGACAACGATCCGGCCGCCGGATCCTGATTGCGGAAGGGCCGCGCATGAGTGACAAGAGTCCGGATCAGCCCGGCGAGAGCCTGTTGAAACTGGCCCGCGCCGGCGATGCGCAGGGCCCGGTCCAGCCTCTCAAGCTGGGTGAGCGGGTCCGCCAATTGCGCCAGCAGCGGGAGTGGACGCTGGAGGAAGCGGCGCGCCGCGCCGGCCTGGCCCGCTCGACCCTCTCGAAGATCGAGAACGAGCAGATGTCGCCCACCTATGACGCCGTGCAAAAGCTGGCTCATGGGCTGGGGATCGACGTGCCGCAGCTCTTTACCCCGCCGGTCAGCGACAAGATCACCGGGCGCCGGGCAATCACCCGGACGGGTGAGGGGCGCGAGCATATTACCACGACCTACGAGCATGAACTCCTGGCTGGCGAGATCAGCCGCAAGCGGATGCTGCCCTATCGCACCACCATCCGCGCCCGCGGGTTCGAGGATTTCTCGGACTGGGTGCGCCATGACGGTGAGGAGTTTCTGATGGTCCTGTCGGGCGCCGTGCGGTTGCTGACCGAGTATTACGAGCCGGTGGACCTCGCCTCGGGCGACAGCGCCTATTACGACGCCGCGATGGGGCATTGTGTGGTGTCGATCTCGTCTGAGGACGCCGTGATCCTCTGGGTCACCTCGATCTAATCCTCAGGCCAGAGCCAGGGCTGCAACCGCCAGGCCAGCAGGGCACCGAGGATCTGCGCCGCGATAAAGGCCGGGGCATGGGCCGGGTCGATGCCCGTGAACGTGTCCGTGAGGCTGCGGGCGATGGTGACGGCGGGATTGGCGAAACTGGTCGAGGCGGTAAACCAAAGCGCTGCGGCGATATAGAGCCCGACAAGCGCGGGGATCGCCTCGGCCCTGGTGCGCAGCCCGGCCAGGATGACGAGGAGCAGGCCGAAGGTTGCGATCACTTCCGCACTCCATTGGCCAAGCCCGGTGCGCGGCTTGACGGCGACCTGCAAGAGGCTGAGGTCAAACATCAGATGTGCGGCCCAAACACCTGCCAAAGCTCCAAAAATCTGAGCCAACACATACTGCCTAGCCAGGGCCGGCCTGATCTCGCGGCGCAGCGCGAAGATCAGCGTCACCGCCGGATTGAAATGCGCGCCCGAGATCGGGCCGAGCAGCGTGATCAGGACAAACAGCATCGCCCCGATCGCCGCCGCATGGGGGAACAGCGCGACCCCGGTGATGCCGCCCGACAATGTGTCGCCCATAATCCCGGAGCCGACAATCGTGGCCAGCAGGAGGGCGGTCCCCAAACCCTCAGCCACCAAAACGCGCGTATCGTTCATAGCATTTCTCCGATCCGGTCGAGGGCAGCGGCCAGATCGGCGCGCTGCATGTCTTCGAAGGGCAGGGCGAGCAGGGCGTTTATCCGCGAGGTTAGCCGGTGGAACGCTTGCTGGATTGCCAGATCGAGTTGATCTGGCGGCGCTGCGACAGGGTCCTGCATTGGCCAGTGCGCGGTGGCAGGTCTTCCGGGCCAATCGCCCGGCAATTCCTCGGCCGCCGCGGGGCAGAGTGTGAGGATAACTCCTGGCCGCGGCGCCGAAGCCCCCAAAAGCTCAGCCAACCCCTTCGAGCGTAACCCGGCGCTGGGCAAACCCTTGCGGTCCAGAAACGCGAGGACAGCGGGATGTACGCGCCCGACCGGGTTGGTTCCGGCCGAGATCACCCCGACCCGGCCCGCCGCGTCACGCCGGAAGATGGCCTCGGCCAGAATCGAGCGGACCGAGTTGCCCGTGCACAGAACCAGGATGTCCACGAAGCCTCCCCCAAGCGTGGCGCCTGTCGGGAGGCTTTACGCGAACATGGCGCGCAGGTCGACCGTGGATCGTTCGCCCAGATCGCCCCAATGGGCCGAAAGGAAGGAATCTGCCGCCTTCTGGCCCTGGTCTTTCAGATAGTCGATCAACTCAGGCTCGGGGCTGAGTTTCGTGGCGACATTCAACTCGGCCATCACCTGATCCTCGCGGATCGAGTGGATCAGCAAATCCCGCTTTTCGGATTGTGAGAGATGCCCGTCCTCGATCAGCCGCTTGACGAAATCGATGGCTCGAAGTTCGCGCAGCAGGCTGGAATTAAAGCTGATCTCATTGACCCGGTTGAGAATATCGCGGGCCGTGGTCGGCACCTCGGGCCGCTCGATTGGATTGACATGCACGATGACGATATCGCGACTGGCTGAGCCGACCAAAGGATAGAGCGCCGGATTGCCCATATAGCCGCCATCCCAGTACGCTTCGCCCTTGATCTCGACCGCCTTGAACAGAAACGGCAGGGCGGCGGAGGCGAGGATCACATCGATCGACAGATCGGCATCGCTGAACACCTTGATCTTGCCGGTCCGGACATTGGTGGCGCAGATATGGAGGTTCGGGTTGCAATCGCGGCAGACCAGATCGAAGTCGATCAAGCCCTCAAGAAGATCTTTTAAAGGATTGATATCCAGAAGATTCCAATCATAGGGAGACAGATTGCGCTGCACGAAGTCCTGTGCCGCATAGGTGGGCGAGGCATAGACCATATGCGCGATGTCCGCCGCCCCCGGGGCGAACAGTTTTAGCCAGTCGCGCACCGGATTGACGTTCAGCACGGATTGCCGCCGGATCTCTCCCCAATAGGCATCGAGCCGCGCCTTGGCCCCGGCATTGTCACCCTCGACATAGCCGGTCTTGACCATTGCCGCGTTCATCGCGCCCGCCGATGTGCCGGTGATCGCCTCGAACCCCAGGCGAGGCTCGTCCAGCAGCCGGTCCAGCGCGCCCCAGGTGAACGCGCCATGCGCGCCGCCGCCCTGCAGCGCTAGATTGACCGTCTTCTCGTGATGCCCCCATGCCATCAGAGCGCCGTCCAGCCGCCATCCACGCTGATCGTGGTTCCTGTGATCTGCGCCGCATCGTCCGAGCAGAGGAAGGCCACCGTGCCGCCCAGTTGCTGGGTGGTGGCAAAGGCTTTCGAGGGTTGCCGCTCCAGCATCACCTCACGGATCACGGCATCGCGGTCCATCCCATACTTCTCCATCGTGTCTGGGATCTGCGCCTCGACCAGGGGGGTGAGGACATAGCCCGGGCAAACGGCGTTGCAGGTGATCGGTTCCTCCGCGGTCTCCAGCGCAGTGACCTTGCTCAGCCCCACGACACCGTGTTTGGCGGCGACATAGGCGGATTTGAAGGGCGAGGCGGTCAGCCCGTGGGCCGAGGCGATATTCACGATCCGCCCCCAACCGGTCTGACGCATCAGAGGCAGCGCCGCTGCCGTGGTGTGAAAGCTCGACGACAGGTTGATCGCGATGATCGCGTCCCACCGAGCGGTCGGGAACTGATCGATTCCGCTGACATGCTGGATTCCGGCATTGTTGACCAGGATATCCACGCTGCCAAAGGCGGCGGCCGCCTTGGCGACCAGGGCACGGGTCTCTTCGGGGTTTGACATGTCGGCCTGAATGTACCGGACTTCGGCCCCGGTCTCTTCGGCAATCCGCGCGGCCAGGGCATGGTCATCGTCACTGTCGGAGAACGAGTTTATCACCACTTTGGCGCCCCGCCGGGCGAGTTCTTCTGCAACACCCAATCCGATACCCGAATTGGACCCGGTCACGACTGCGCATTTTCCGCTGAGAGGCATGGGGCTGTCTTTCCTTTCTGGACGAGATCGGCAAAACTGGCCCCAATATAATGACGCAGCGCAAAAAAACGAGCGGTCAATGCAGGCTATAATGCAGCTTCAGGAAAACGCGCCATCTGCCCGACATCACGCCAAAAAAAAGGCGTCTCCCGAAGGAGACGCTTTGAGTGTTGAGGCAGGTTTCATACAGGCAAGAAACCTATCGAGCAGTGAGAAAACCATACGCAATTACGGCGGGTCCGACAAGCCCAATTTACACGGTGGAAAAGCGTCTCGGCGGCTGGTTGGCCTGTGGGGCATTTTTGCCTCACTGATGATCTTGGTCTCGCTCCCACCCGCAGAGACTGCCGGGGCCGAGCCGCAGCACGCCATTGCCATGCATGGAGAGCCGTTTCTTAACAGAGACTTCCCCGCATTGCCTTACGTCAACTCTGAGGCGCCACAGGCCGGACGGCTGACAATGGGCGAGGTTGGCAGCTATGACAGCCTGAACCCTTACGTCCTAAAGGGCCGTGCGCCTTGGCAAATTCGGGCCCTTACGGTCGAATCGCTCATGGCAAGAAGCTGGGACGAACCGTTCACGCTATACGGGTTGCTGGCTGAAACCATTGAAGTGCCGGAGGACCGCTCTTGGGTCGCGTTCACATTGCGCGAGGGGGCAAGCTTCTCGGATGGCAGCAAGGTGACGGCCGAGGATGTTGTGTGGTCGATCGAAACCCTTGGGACGTCCGGCCATCCCCGCTATCGCACGGCCTGGCGCAGCGTTGCCTCGATCGAGGCCACCTCACCGCGCCGGGTCGTTATCACCTTCGCCGAGCCGAACCGGGAATTGCCGCTGATCATGGGCTTGCGGCCCATCCTGAAAAAGGCCCAGTGGCAGGGTCGCACCTTTGCCGAGCGTGCGGCAGACGAGGTGGTCGGGTCGGGTCCCTACATCATCGGCGAGGCGGATTTCGGACGACGCCTGATCCTCCGTCGCGATCCGAACTGGTGGGGTGCGGATCTGCCGGTCAATCGCGGTCTCTACAATTTCGACACTGTGCGGATCGAGTATTTCCGCAACGAGGACGCCTATCTCGAGGCGGTGCGGACGGCGGCCATCGACCTGCATGCGGAGTACGACCCTGTGCGCTGGACCGAGGGCTATGACATCCCCGCCATGGCCGATGGCCGGCTGACCCGCAGCACGCTGAGCCACCAGCGCCCGAGCGGGCTGCACGGCTTTGTCTTCAATACGCGCCGCGAGATCTTTGCCGACCGCCGGGTGCGTGAGGCTTTGGCGATCAGCTTTGATTGGGATTGGGTCAATCAGCGGCTCTATCGCGGCTCCTATACCCGGATCGAAAGCGCGTTCGGCCAATCGCCCCTGGGCTTCGAAGGACCGGCGGCCCCGTCTGAGCGCGCGATCCTCGAGGCGTTCGATCTGCCCCACGGGACATTGGAGTCCGGCTGGCGCCCTCCGGCCAGTGATGGATCTGGCCGGGACCGCAGGGCGCTGCGAAGCGCGGGGCGGCTGCTGGACGAAGCAGGCTGGCCGGTCAGCGAGGGGCAGCGGCGGCGGGGAGACAAGACCTTCAGCTTCGAGATCTTGGTCAGCGGGGCCGAACAAGAGACCCTGGCGAGCCTCTGGTCCGCCCAACTCAAACGTCTGGGTGTGACGGCGCGGGTGCGGCGGGTGGATACGGTTCAATACCAGCAGCGGCGCGAGACCTATGATTACGACATGATCGTCAATCGCTGGGG
>JBCBIS010000032.1:0-27226 GCA_038524325.1 Pseudomonadota bacterium | reverse complement strand
CCCCGGTGCCCGGTACATGGGTGCCCGGGGCGGCGAAAACCCCCACCAGCCCGGTCCGTGCGTTGGGCGCGCCGCAGACCACCTGCACCTCCTGCGACGGCTTCTCCGGTCCGTCCGGCCAGGCTTCGACCCGGCAGAGGCGGAGGCGGTCGGCATTTGGATGCTGCACCGCCTCGATCACCCGGCAGATGGTAAAGGCGCCCAGCCGGTCGGCCGGGTCCTCGACCCCCTCGACCTCCAGTCCCATATCGGTCAGCGCCTCGGTGATCTCGGCCAGCGTCGCCTCGGTGTCGAGGTGCTCCTTCAGCCAGGACAGGGTGAATTTCATCGATGCCTCTCTCGCCAGATGGGGGCGGTCGCGGCGGGTCTAGCCCATTCCAAGCCACGCGGAAAGGGGGCGCGACGCGGGAGCCGTTGCGGGGAGAATGGCGGCCCGGCTATCCGCCAGACGGCTCAAGCCTCGAAAGCAGCGCCTCCGCTTGGAATCGGGCCGCAGGCGATGGGCGGGCGCCGGACCGCGCCGCCGGGCTGGCGCGTCGGCCGCCCGTGCGCGCCGCTGGGGATGTGAGGTATGCGGCAGCCATAAAATGCCGGGCGGATCGGCACGGAGCGCCAGCCCGCGGACCGCCGGGCACCGACATGTCGTGTTTGCGGTGAAAGCAGGTCGCTCTCTGGAATCCGATTTCGGGGTCTCTCCTGCCGGGAGATGACATGAGGGTGGGCAGCATCGCCGCGCCTGGTTTTCAATGGAAGGACGGGTGACGCCGCGTCTGACCTCAGTCCTCTGCGGGCTGCGGGGCAGCGACCGCCATGCGCAGCCAATTGCCGAGTTCCACGCCATGGCGCTGCCGGTCGGTGATGGTTGCATCGATACCATAGCGGGCGCTGAGGGCGGGGTCCGCCGCGGGCGCTTCGGCAATCCGGGTCAGCTCCGCCGCCGCCGCGGCTAGCGAGATCTTCAGCGGTGCGAAGGCCCCCTCGCTGCGCTGAAAATACCAGGCGACGTCGTGCAGCGTGATCTCCGGGTGGTATTGCAGCCCCCAGAACCGGGTGCCGCCCTGCTCATAGACCATGCCCTGCACCTCGGTATGGGCGTTTGAGGCGGTCACCACCGCGCCCTCGGGCAGGCGGGTGACATCGTCGCGATGCATGCAGAGCACATCGAAGACCCGCGCCCGCCCGGCATGGAGGGGGTGCGCCGCCCCCGCCTCGGTCAAGGTCACGCCACGGGCAAAGCCGGCTTCGACCCCGTTCGGGCCCGCCGCCGTGTCTCCGCCCAGGACGACCGCCGCCGTCTGCATCCCCCAGCAGCAGCCGAGCGCTGGGACGCTCGCGGCAAAGGCCTTCTCATAGAGTGCCCAGAACGGCCGCGCCCGGGCATCCGCACCGGACCAGGAGACGCCCGAGCCGGTCACCGCCAGCCCGTCGAACCCCGCCATATCCAGCGCGTCCAGATCCCAGCCGTCGAAATAGGGGCGGGTGACCGTGACCTCGACCTCCGGGTCAAAGACCGCCAGCGCCGCGCCATAGGCCTCGGCGGTCCAGGGCAGGCCCGCTTCGGTCCGGCCCTGCAACAGTTCGGGCGTGTTGCCCTCGGCGATCAGAATTCTGGGCATCGGATGGCTCCCGCTTCGCGTTCACGCGCGCCTGACGGTGAGGTGACGGCGCGCGAGATGCAATTCCCTTCGCCGCTCCCCAGGTCTGGATCAGCGAGAGGGATGAAATGGAGAGACCGATGAGACCTGCCCTTCTGTTACCGCCCGCCATGGCCGTTGCGATTGCCCTCGGCCTCGCCGCCGCCGCGAATGCCGCCCCTGTCGAGAGCGCTGGCGCTCAGGCCACGGTCGAAGCCGCAACCGAGATCACCGCAAAGACGGCGCGCAAGGGCCTCCGCCCCGCCCATGACGGGCGCAGCGGCATCGACCGGACCCGGACAAAGCGCTTCCTGCTCGATCCGGTTCCCCAGACCCGCGTCGCAGCGCCGGAGGGACCGAGCCTGTTCGAAAGACTGTTCGCCCGATGACCCCCCCGGGCTGAGCCGCCCAGGCTCAGCCCCCGACCCCGGCATGGATGCTGGGGCGGTCCAGCGCCGCAAAGCCATAATGGCGCAGCCAGCGCAGGTCGCTGTCGAAGAAGGCGCGCAGATCGGGGATGCCGTATTTCAGCATCGCGATCCGGTCGATTCCCATGCCGAAGGCAAAACCCTGATAGACCTCTGGGTCGATCCCCGCATTCGCCAGCACTTTGGGGTGGATCATGCCGCTGCCCAGGATCTCGAGCCAATCGTCGCCCTCGCCGATCTTCAACTGCCCGCCGGCCCAGGAGCAGCGGATATCCACCTCGGCCGAGGGTTCGGTGAAGGGGAAATGGCTGGCGCGGAAGCGCAGCTCGACGCCCTCGACCTCGAAGAAGGCGCGGCAGAACTCCTCCAGCACCCATTTCAGGTTGGCCATCGAGATATCGGTGTCAATGGCCAGCCCCTCGACCTGGTGGAACATCGGCGTATGGGTCTGGTCGTAATCGGCGCGGTAAACCCGGCCCGGACAGATGAAGCGGCAGGGCGCGCCGCGTTTCTCCATCCCGCGGATCTGCACCGGCGAGGTGTGCGTGCGCAGCACATGGGGCGGGCGCGCATCTCCCTCGGCGCGGGACATATAGAACGTGTCCATCTCGGTGCGCGAGGGATGCTCGGGCGCGATGTTCAGCGCGTCGAAATTGTACCAATCCGTCTCGATCTGCGGGCCCTCGGCGACCGAGAAACCCAGATCGGCGAAGATCGCGGTGACCTCCTCGGTGACCTGGCTGATCGGGTGGATCGTGCCCTTCGCCTGAGGGCGGGCCGAGAGGGTGACATCGGCCCATTCGGTCGCCAGACGCGCGTCCAGCGCCGCATCGGCCAGCGCCTGTTTGCGGGCGGCGATGGCGGCGTTGATCTCGTCCTTCAGGGCGTTCAGCGCAGGGCCGGCGGTCTGACGCTCCTCCGGCGTCATCTTGCCGAGTTCGCGCATCATCAGGGCGATCTCACCTTTTTTGCCGAGCGCTGTGACCCGCAGCGTCTCGATCGCCGCCTCGTCGCCGGAGGCATCGATCTCGGCCAGATAGCGCGCGCGAATGGGGCTCAAATCCTGCATGACACATCCCTCGGGCTGATTGCGGGCATGTCCTACCACGCGGCTTTGCGAATGCAAGGGCGGGGGAGGTGGCCCATGTTTCCAACGGCGACCGGACGAGGCCGAAGGCGCCGGCTGCCCGCTGGGCTGGCGCATGGCGAGCGCGCGCCGGGCAGAGGCTGGCGATGTATTCGGTTGCCATAAAGTGGTGGGCGGCACTGGCCCGAGGTGCCACACTGCGTGCCGGCGGGCGATCGTCTGTGTTGCGTGGCCAGAGCGCGCCACCGAATTCCCACCTTTCTGCAGGGACGATACGCAGCGATCCGGCTGCTTTCGAGGATCAAAGTGGGTCAGTGTTCCCAATCGCGACCGTCTCCCGGCTGATGGCGGAGGCAACGGGGCGTCGGATGCGGGTCAACGGCTGTTTCGGCGCGCGTCCGACTTGCGTTCGAAGGGACCGGTCACTTTGCCGGCAAGGTCCCTTCGGCGATCCAGCGGAGTTGGGTGGCGTTGGGGATTGTTTCGGGCGGCGTTGCCCGGCTGAGGTCATGGCCCATGGCGCGGGCGAGGGTCAGGGCGGCCAGCCAGGCCCCGGAGGCGTTCGCGTGATAATCGTCGCCGCGATGCGGGGCCAGCCCTCGGGCCAGCGCGGTGATCCAGGCGCGGCCAGCCGGGGCGAGGCGGCCCTGATGCGTCTCGGCGAGGGCCGCGTAATGGACCTCGACCAGCGCGGCCATGGCGGCGGGGCCCGCCGGCATCCCGGGCGTGCGATAGAGGCTGTGCCCGGCGCGTCGCGGCCATGTGGCGAAGAAGACCGGGCGTGCCGCGGTCTCTGCCAGGATCTCGGCCACCGCGCGGGTGGAGCGGATGCGGCCAGCCTCGGTCAGCGGCTCGGTCGAGAAATCCTGCAGGACGATCCAATCGGGACGGAACCAGGCGAGATCCTGTGCGAGACCCGGCTGGGCGGCGTGCTGGGCCAGCGAGGCGCCCCCCTCGGCCCGGGTCAGCACCGTCAATGCGCACCCCGACGCTGCGGCGATGCGGGCCACCATGCCCGGCAGGTCATGCTCGTAGGTGAAGGAGTTGCCGACGAACAGCACCCGCCTTGCTTCGCCGCCCCGCGCCGCCAGGGGCAGGCCGGCCAGCCCGCCGATCAGGGCCCGGCGGGTCAGCCCTGCCATGGGCTCAGCCCATCGCCTCCAACTCGTCGATCATGCTGGCGATCAGGTCGAGGCCGGCGTTCCAGAAGGCAGGGTCCGACGCGTCGAGGCCGAAGGGCGCCAACAGCTCCTTATGGTGCAGCGACCCGCCAGCGGCCAGCATCTCGAAATACTTGTCCTCGAACCCGTCCAGCCCCTGCTCATAGACCGCATAGAGCGCGTTCACCAACCCGTCGCCGAATGCATAGGCATAGACATAGAAGGGCGAGTGGATGAAATGCGGGATATAGGCCCAGAAGGTCTCGTAGCCCTCGGCCAGATGGATCGCGGGGCCGAGCGAGGCGGTCTGCACCTCCATCCAGATCTCGCCCAGCCGGTCGGCGGTCAGCTCGCCCTTGCGGCGCTCGGCATGGACCTTGCGCTCGAACTCGTAGAACGCGATCTGGCGGACCACGGTGTTGATCATGTCCTCGACCTTGCCGGCCAGCAGCATCTTGCGCTTGGACGGGTCGGTCTCGGCATCCAGCAGCTTGCGGAAGGTCAGCATCTCGCCAAAGACGCTGGCGGTCTCGGCCAGGGTCAGGGGGGTGCGTGAAAGCAGCTCTCCCTGACCTGCCGCCTGGACCTGATGCACGCCATGGCCAAGCTCGTGCGCCAGGGTCATCACGTCCCGGGTTTTGCCGAGATAATTCAGTAGCACGTAGGGATGCGCGTCGGTCACGGTGGGGTGGGCGAAGGCGCCGGGGGACTTGCCGGGTTTCACAGGCGCGTCGATCCAGCCCCTTTCGAAGAACGGCTTCGCGAGGTCGGCCATCCGGGGGTCGAAACCGCCATAGGCATCCAGCACCATGGATTGCGCGTCGGCCCAGGGGATCTCGCGGTCATCGGTCTCGGGCAGGGGCGCGTTGCGGTCCCAGTATTCCAGCTTCTCCAGCCCCATCCATTTGGCTTTCAGCGCATAATAGCGGTGCGAGAGACGGGGATAGGCGGAGACAACGGCGCTGCGCAGCGCCTCGACCACCTCGGGCTCGACCTGATTGGCGAGATGCCGGCCATGATCGGGGCTGGGCATCTTGCGCCAGCTGTCCTCGATCTCCTTCTCCTTGGCCAGCGTGTTGGTGATCAGGGTGAAGAGCCGAATGTTCTCGCCCAGCTTCGCGGCCAGGGCGTGGCCCCCGGCCTCGCGCTTGGCCCGGTCGGTGCTGGACAGCAGGTTGAGGGTCTCGCTCAGACCCAGGCTCTGACCGTCGACGTCAAAGGTCAGCCCGGCCATGGTCTCGTCGAACAGGCGGTTCCAGGCGGCTGCGCCCACCACGGATTGGTCGTGCAGGAATTTCTCGAGATCGTCCGACAGCTGGTGCGGCCGCCAAACGCGGACCTGATCGACCCAGGGCTTGTAGCGGCGGAGCGCTTCGCTCTCGTCGAACATGGCCGCCAGCCGATCATCCGGCACCCGTTTCAGCTCCAGCCCGAAGAAGATCGCCGGGTTCACCAGTGCCGTGATCCGGGCCTGCATGTCGCCCATGAATTTTGCCCGGGCCGGATCGGTGCTGTTCTGCTGATAGAGCAGGCCAGCATAGGACATGATGCGGCCCAGGATGATCTCGATCTTCTCATTGACAGCCACCGCTGCGGCCAGCCCGTCGCCATCCAGATCGGCGACCTTGCCTTCATGGGTGGCGAGCTCGGCAATCAGATCTTTGGCGCGGGCCAGATCGGCCTCGATCTCGGGCGCGTCCATCGCGGTGTAGAGATCCGAGAGGTCCCATTCCGGCAGGGCGCCCAGCGGGCTGCCCCCGCTCTCTGGGGCTGTGTCGCGGGCGGGGAGGGGCAGGTGGGGGCGCATCGGGAACTCCTTGCAGACTTCCCCTCACATAGCCGGATTGACGCCATGCGCAAGAGAGCGCGGCGGTGCGCTGTCAGGTCCGGATGCCGGGTTCCGGCGGCGGCGGGGCCGCAGGCGCGGGGTCGGCCTCCAGCTCCGGCGGGGTATAGGGCGGGGCGTCCTCGCGCCGGGGGATCAGGATATCTCCATTGGGCAGGACCTCGGGCGCCCCGTAATGCTCGAAACTGTCGATCTCTTCCAGAAAGCCCAGGCTTTCCATCATCTCGTCGAATGCGGGGCGTACCTCCTCGGTCAGATCGCGCAGAATGGTGCCGAGCTGGTCGGTCAACTGGTCTTTGAGGCTGGGCGAGGGGCCGGGCGGCGTCGGCTCTTCGGCAAAGGTCGCGGGAGCGATCAGCAAGGCCGCGGCGCCGAGGATGGCTGAGAGACGGTGGGGCATGGGGTCCTCCTTGTCCTCGCTTAGAGATAAGAGAGCAGCCCCGAAACGGCAACCGCCCCGGCCTTGCAGCGCGGGGCGGTCGGGTTTTTGTTCGCTTCGGTCGGGGCCGAGGCGCCTCGGCTTACTTGCTGAGCGAGATCTCGACGCGGCGATTGGTCCGCTCACGCACATTGTCGCCGGTGGCGACAGCCAGATCGTTCTCACCACGGCCGGCCAGGGTCATGGCACCCGAGGGGACGCCACGCTCGACCAGAGCGTTGGCAACCCGGCGTGCACGACGCTCGGACAGACCTTGGTTGTAACGCGGCGAGCCGACGGTGTCGGTGTGGCCGACGATCGACAGCGCGGTCGCGCCCATGGCGTTCACGGCCGAGACGACTTCGTCGATCGTGGTGCGCGCCAGGTCGGTCAGGTTGGTGCGGTTGAAGCCGAAGAAGACAACGAAGTCCGCATCGACGGGGCCACCAGCGCAGGCGCGCAGGGCTTCGTCGAACAGGGCGCGGGCATCAGCCGGGGTGATGCAGAACTTGTCGCCGCCGCGGAGGGCTTCGAGGTACTGATCCCACATGGCCTGGGCGCGGGCGCATTCGGCCGGACGCTCACCCTTGTGCTCGTTGATCGTCGCGACCACCGAGTCGTATTCGGCGTTCACGTCTCCAATGATGCCCAGCTGATCCGGCGCCCAGGGCGGCGGAGCAACGCCGGCTTCGGCTGCTTTCGACTTGTTGATATAGGCGGTCGAGTTCCGCCAGCGGACGTTCTGGAACGCAGCGCGACGGCCGAGCTCCGTGTATTCTTTCGACAGTGCACCGGTGAAACCGGCACCGCCATGGTCTGCTTTCAGGTAGCGCTCGGCCCCGAAGGTCGCGCCAAGCGACGAACCGGGCAGCTGCGTGCATCCTGCAACGGCCAGTGCCGACGCCCCCAGCATCAGACGAACAACAATCTTCATCCCTCTCTCCGTTCGGTATGCGAGCGAACCTTTGCGGACCGCCCCTCGTTTGAGATTACCGGCTTCGTTGGCCGGCGCCTCCCTCGTCTCGCATGATTGATCGCAAAGCTCAATGCAGTGATCGGTGGAAGACCTGATAATTCCGCAGTTTATTGCCGCAGTAACCGATTAACAACACTCACTGCCCGATTGTCGCCGCGATTTCCCCAAAATCGGCACGCTGGTGACAAAAAATCAACCCAGATTGCGTTGACTTTGGGGCGAGCGAGGCAATCCCGGCGCGAAATCCGTGCCGGAAGTAAACCCTATATCCCTAGCTGTTGAGCCAAATTTTACGGTTCGGCCTGGGCGGTGCGGGTCACATTGGTGGATAAAACGCGAGCATAGCATGGACCGGACCGTACTGATCGCCGACGATGACTCGACGCAGCGCAGATATCTGGCAACCGTGTTGCAGGCCTGTGGCTATCGCGTCGAACAGGCCGCCGGAGGGACCGCGGCGGTCGAGTTCCTGCTGAGCGCCGAGGGCGAGGCGATCTCGCTGATGCTGCTCGATCTGAACATGCCCGATATCGACGGGATCGCGGTCCTCAAGCGGCTGCGTGGGGCCGAGAACCCGACGCCCGTTCTGGTGCTCACCTCGAACGGCTCGGTCAGCCGCGCGGTCGAGGCGATGCAGGCCGGCGCCGCCGATTTCCTGGTCAAGCCGGTCGGGCCCGAGCGGCTGGACGTCTCGATCAAGAACGCCCTGGCCATCAAGGACCTCTCGACCGAGGTGCGCCGGCTCTCGAAAACCGGCGAGAACCGGCTGAGCTTCGACGAACTGATCGCCATCAGCCCTTCCACCCGCAAGGCGATCCGCCTGGCGCGCCGCGCCGCGGGCTCGGATATCCCGGTCCTGATCGAGGGCGAGTCCGGCTCGGGCAAGGAGGTCTTCGCCCGCGCCATCCACGGCTCCTCGGCCCGCGCAGGCGCGCCCTTCGTCGCGGTCAATTGCGGGGCCCTGCCGGAGCATCTGGTGGAGAGCATCCTGTTCGGCCACGAGAAAGGGGCGTTCACCGGCGCCACCTCAAAGCGCATGGGCAAATTTCAGGAGGCCGAGGGCGGCACCCTCTTCCTCGACGAAGTGGGCGAGCTGCCCCTCGACGCCCAGGTCAAACTGCTCCGCGCCCTGCAGACCGGCGAGATCGACAGCGTCGGCGGTGACAAACCGGTGAAGGTGGATTTCCGTTTGATCTCGGCGACCAACCGCGATCTGCGCCGGATGATCGGCGGCGGGGTGTTCCGCGAGGATCTCTACTACCGCCTCAGCGTGTTCCCGATGACCCTGCCGCCGCTGCGCGAGCGGCGCGAGGACCTGCCGGGCCTGGCGCGCATGTTCCTCAACCGGTTCGCGGCGGCCGAGGCGGCGTCGGCCGAAGGGTTCAGCCAGGATGCCATGACCGCGATCATGGGCGCCCGCTGGCCGGGCAATGTGCGCCAGCTCGAAAACACGATCCACCGCGCCGTGGTGATGAGCGACAACAGCCTGATCCAGCCCGAAGACCTGCATGGCATCGACAGCCAGGCAATCCCGCCGAAACCCAACGGTGCGACCCAGGACAGCGCTGACAGCGAACAGAGCATCGAGGAGATCAAGAAACTCGACCCGCTCGACCCGTTCCTGGGCCCGGATGGCCATATCCGCCGCCTGCTGGAGATCGAAGCGGATGCGATCCAACGCGCCCTGCGCCTCTATCACGGCCGGATGTCCGAGACCGCGCGCCGCCTCGGCATCGGCCGCTCGACCCTCTACCGCAAGATCGATGAGCTGCGGATCGAGAAGGACGCGAGCTGAGGCGGGTCAGATTTCCTGCATGGGCTGAAACCAGACCCCGGTCACGGCCATTTCGGTCAGGCGGTCCCGCATTTCGGTCGACAGGAAGGTGTATCCGTCGAACATGCGCTCACACCACAGATGGTGGCCGGCAAAAAGCTCCCTCCGACAGGTGATCCCCGCTTTGAAAGCGTCTTTATCTCCGACCGAAAACTTCGGATAGAGCCAGTGGTATCTGGGGTCGTCCTCCTGGATTTTATCCACATGGACGTTGGACCGGTCGCGGTCGATCGTGTCGAGATCGACGCAGGTGTTCAGCAGCCAGTATCCGGGATAGTCCCGCGTGCCATCCGTCACCTCCACTGGCCAGAATCGGTGGCGCCCGGGCTCCATCTCCTCGATCAGATCCTTGACCCGGTCCGAGATGGCATGGCCGATCCGCCCGGTCCAAACATCCGGCATGAAGCCGTCATAGATTTCGATGGTGAAGCGATAGGGGCGCTGCGGCGGGACCTCCTCATAGCCAAAGCCGAGAGAAAAGTCCGCATAGAGCCAAGGCGTCTCCGCTAAAACCCGCTGCTTGCGCGCCTCGAAATCCGAGCGGTCCTCGGGGTGCAACTCTGCGCTTGGTCGTCGCCTTCCAGAAGCATCTTGCGTCAAGGACTGCAGCTTGTAGACCATCCTCACCCCGCCTTCGTCGGACTGTCGGCAGAGGCCGGTATCGGCGCTGCCCCCATCTGCCTGCGGCGCCACTGCAATCGCCCAAGCCTTGCAGACAGCCCAACCGGCTTGCCGCGAATGGCTGGGTGGGCGGGCAGTCGTGCCTCGGCCCGCCAGGGCCGTGCACGCTGGGCGCCCGCACAGACAGGCGCGGCAGGCTTACTCCGCCGAGGGCAACATGCCCAAAGCGGACATGTAGAGATCGAGCAATGCTTCCTCTTCATCGCGCTCCTCGGCCGGTTTCTTGCGCAGGCTGACGATCTTGCGCAGGGTCTTGGCGTCGAATCCGTTGCCCTTGGCCTCGGCATAGACCTCCTTGATCTGGTCGGCGACTTCCTTCTTCTCCTCCTCCAGCCGTTCGATCCGCTCGACAATGGCCTTCAACTGGCCGGCGGCGACTTGGGTGTGGGAGACGGTGTCATCACTCATTCTGTTATCCTCTTTCTGGGCTCGGAGGCGGGGTATAGGCGCTGGCTCCGGCGATCTCAATCGCGGGCCGGTCTCGGGACATAAATACTGACGCGATGAACCGTCCGAAATGCCCGCTTGCCCCTGGGTCAGCCCAGCGCTAGAGCAAAAACGGATCTGACTGAGCCAGTCAGGTCCTAGGATTTTGCTCAAAGCTCTGAGTCTGGACTAGAATTTTTTTCAACCAGATTCATGTTGAAACGATTTTGGTCTAGGCACGGGTTGCGGGGGCGGAGCGGCGCAGTTGAGGGGGCCGAGATGGCGATCACCAAGACGCCGGGTGTGTTCCGGGTGCGCTCGCGCGAGGATCTGGACAAGATCCCCTTCCATGACGGCGTGGCCGCAGTGGAAGTGCCCGCAGAGTTGTTGGAAGAGCTGCGGCTCAAGAATGATCTGCGCGAGGATAGCGACCGGCTGCGGGAGGTCGAGACCTCGATCCGGGCGCGCGGCTTCGTGCCGGTCGATCCGATCACGGCAAGGATCGGGCGCAAGGGGAAATGGGTGATCGTGAATGGCGGGCACCGGCTGACCGCCGCGCGGCATGTGATGCGCGACTGGTGGGCCAATCTGTTCGGGCGTAAGGTGAAGACGCTCTATTTCCTGCTGTTCACCGATGACGCGAGCTGGACCAAGGGCAAGCATAAACGTCTGTCTGACGAGGGATAGCCCTGGCCTGGCCGCCCGGGCACCCGTCGCGGTCCCCTGCGGGGCCCGCATCCGCCCGCCCGCCCAGCCATGCCAGGGCTTGGACCCAGATCAGGTTCCGGCGGTTTTGGCGCGGTCCGACCATGCCGGATGCCAGCGCGACAGGGCGGGGCGGTTTTCGATGATGTCCTCGCCGGCCCAGCGGATCCGGTTGTGGTCGCGCTCGAGCGGGACATCATTGTCGGGGCAGAGGATGTAGAACGCATCGGCCTCAAGCCCGGCGAGCAGGGCTCCGGCCACCTGATCGCTGCTCCAGGCGCCGGCGGGTTTGTCTGGCCCGGCCTCGCGCGTCCAGCCGGGGATCAGGAGATGCGCCGTCACCCCGGGGGCGGTCTCGTGCAGATGGTGGGCCAGGCTTTCGGTATAGCTTTTCAAGGCCGCTTTGGTGGCATTGTAGACCGGGTGGCCCGGTGGGTTGGTGATGCCTTGTTTCGAGCCGGTATTCACAATGATCCCGGTCCCGGCGCTCTGCATGGCAGGGAGGAAGACCTCGACGCCATGGATCACGCCCCAGAGATTGACGTCGAAGGTCCGGCGCCAGTCTTCATGTGGGGCGTCGAACCCGCGGCCGATGCGGGTGGCGGCGTTGTTCATCAGCAGATCGACCGGGCCGAGGCGGTCGGCGAGGGCTTGCAGCGCCCCGCGATCCGCCACGTCGATGGGTTCCGCCTGCGCAGCGGGCAGCCCGGCGGCGGCTGAGTCGAGCGCCGGGCCCGGCAGGTCGACCAGGATCGGGATCATGCCCTCTGATGCCAGCCGCCGGGCGGTGGCGAGACCGATGCCCTGGGCGGCGCCGGTGATCACCGCCTTGCCGCCCGGGCGCAGTCTGGCCATGCTCAGTGCTCCTTGGCGGCGGCGGCGAAGGCGGCTTGCTGCTCGGGTGTTGCCTCGATCTGGTACTTTGCCTGCCAGTCGGCATAGGCCATGCCATAGACGATCTCGCGGGCTTCGGCTTTGTCGAGGGTCTCGCCCTGGTCTGCGGCGGCCTCCTGATACCAGCGGCTGAGGCAGTTGCGGCAGAAGCCGGAGAGGGTCATCAGGTCGATATTCTGCACATCGGTCCGGTCGCGCAGATGGTCGCGCAGGCGGCGGAACACGGCGGCCTGGCGGGCTATCTCGTCTGCGGTGAGGGTCTCGTCGGTCATGCGGGTCTCCTTTGCGATGTCACTGGGTCTGGGCAGGAGATAGGGGCGCGCCCTCGGCCTCGGCAACCGCCCGGGCGATTTTCGGGGCGAGACGGGCGGCCCAGGCGACCTGGCCTTCGGGGGCCGAGATCAGGTCATTGCGGATCTCGATCAGCACATGCGGCAGACCGCGCGCAGTGCCGTGGCGCCACATGCAATCCCCGGCAAGCTGCCCGGTATAGGGCTCGTTCTCGCCGATGCAGAGGTCGCTGTCCTCGGCCAGCGCGGCCAGCAACGGGTCGACCAGCCGCCGGTCGCGGTCCCAGAGCAGGCCGATATGCCAGGGACGGGGCGCCCGCCCGCGCAGTTGCTGGGTGAAGGAGTGGATCGAGAGCAGATAAGGGTGCAGCCCGGCCGCCAGGGCCGCATCGATCTCGGCGGTGATGGCGGCGTGATAGGGGCGATAGAGCGTCTCGACCCGGCGGGCGATCTCGGCCTGATCGACCCGCCGATTGCCCGGGATGACCGAGCCGTCATAGAGGCGCATCACCAGGGTCGGGTCGTCCTCGCCCCGGTTCGGGTCGATCACCAGGCGCGAATAGGTCGAGAGCACCGCGGGTGCCTGCAGCCGAGCGGCCAGCTCCAGGGTCACGCCGCGGGCGCCGACATCCCAGGCGATGTGGCGCGCCATGTCCTCGGCGGGCAGGCCGAGATCGAGCCCCTCCGGCACGCCGTTCGCGGCGTGGTCCGCCAGCAGGATCGGCCAGGCACTACCTGGCGCTGGCAGCGGGCCCGCCGGCACCTGCTCGACCGGGGCGAAGGGCGGCATCTCTTTCGGGGTCATCGATGGCCTTTCCGGGGAGGGACGGCCCGCGCGCCGCCCGCATGATTTCTGAAGAACCCTATACAAATTCGCAAGAATAGGTCCCTGACTTTCCTGGCCTTGACGCGCTATATATCGCAAAGGCTGCAAAGACAGCCATCATTTCCCGGGGGAGAAGTCTCGATGCGCCGCAACCGTAACGTCAAGGTGGTCGCCACCGTTGGCCCCGCCTGTTCGACCCGTGAGAAACTGCGCGAGCTGTTCGAGGCCGGGGTCGATGTGTTCCGCCTGAACATGTCCCACGGCACCCATGCGGATATCGCCGAGCGCCATCAGATCCTGCGCGAGATCGAGATGGAGATGGGGCGGCCGATCGGCATTCTGGGCGATCTCCAGGGGCCGAAACTGCGCGTGGGCCTGTTCGCAGATGGGCCGGTGATGCTGGAGGTCGGGCAGGCGTTCCGCTTCGATCTCGAGGACAAGCCGGGCGATGCGACCCGGGTGACCCTGCCGCATCCCGAAATTTTCGCGGCGCTGGAGCCGGGTGCGACCCTGCTGGTCAATGACGGAAAGATCCGCCTGAAGGTGGACAGCTGCGACGAGAGCCATGCCGCCTGCACCGTGACCGTGGGCGGCGAGATCTCGAACAACAAGGGCGTGAACGTGCCCGATGTGGTGCTGCCGCTGGCCGCGCTGACCGAGAAGGACCGGCGCGATTTGGACTATGTGATGACGCTGGGGATCGACTGGCTGGCGCTCTCCTTCGTGCAGCGGCCCGAGGATGTGCTCGAGGCGCGCGAGCTGACCGGCGGCAAGGTTGCCATCATGGTCAAGGTGGAGAAACCCGCCTGCGTCGCCCGGTTCGACGAGATTCTGGATGTTTCGGACGGGATCATGGTGGCCCGTGGCGATCTGGGCGTCGAGATGCCGATTCACGAGCTGCCGCCGATCCAGAAGCACCTGATCCGCCGCTGCCGGCAGGAGGCGAAGCCGGTGATCGTGGCGACCCAGATGCTGGAGAGCATGATCACCTCGCCGATGCCGACCCGGGCCGAGGTCTCGGATGTCGCCTCCGCCATCTATGACGGCGCCGATGCGGTGATGCTCTCGGCCGAGAGCGCGGCGGGGCAATACCCGGTCGAGGCGGTGGCGATGATGGATGCGGTCGCCAAGAATGTCGAAGCCGGCACGCTCTATCGCGAGGCGCTGGATGCCGGCCCGCCGATCGACCGCACCTCGGTGGCCGATGCGATCACCTCGGCGGCCCGCGCGGTGGCCGAGGGCACGGATATCAAGGCGATCTGCTGTTTCACCCATTCCGGCACCACGGCGCTGTTGATGGCGCGCGAACGCCCGGCGATGCCGATCTTGGCCCTGACCCCGGTGCGCGAGTCCGCCCGCCGCCTGTCGCTCGCCTGGGGCCTGCATTGCGTGGTGACCGAGGAGGTCGAACGCTTCAAACTCGCCGTCGTCCGCGCCGTGCGCACGGTGCAAGAGCACGGCTTTGCCACCAGCGAGGACAACATCATCGTGACCGCCGGCGTGCCCTTCAACACCCCCGGCACCACCAATATTCTTCGCGTCGCCCCGGTTGACGAGCGAAAAATCTTCGAAGGCGGCCACGACTGACGGCAGGGCGGCGTGCACTCCGCCTCCCCTTCTCCCGTGGCTGATCGGCGGGAGGAGCACCCATCCGCCGAGACTGCGTCAAGGGTGTTTTGGCGTATGGCGAAGATGGGATTGATGGCTGGTGGAGTCAGAGGGCAGCAGACGCTCCTGCAAATTTGTAATCCCAAAAGACAGCTCGTAACGTTTTCGACGCAGCAGCATTTTCTGAGCTTCCTACCAAGCGCTCATTGCCTCCACGGCTGCTCCCGCCTTCGCGAAATCTGTCGATCTTACGAACGGCAATGCGCTCAGCCCGACGCGCGATGGACCATTTTTCGCGGGCTCGAGCACGATTTTCGACGACGGTATTTACTCGAGCATAGAGAGATGATCCAAAGCGACTCTTTAGGTTATCGCCAGGCTCCGTGCGAGCCTCGAAACGGATTTGGGGCAAGCGCGAGAGGTCGGTTTCCCCGCAACCCGAGACCGCGCGGTTGGGGGGCAGTGGGACCTAGATCCGCGGCAGAGTTTTGTCCGATCACCAAGTGGTAGCGTCCGGCGCGTGGTCCACCGAGCGGGCCCGCGTCGCCTTCTTATTTCCACGGCCTGCTGGCTGTAGATGCAGATAATCCAGCGGTCAGATCTCGTCGATTGCCTCCAACGATTCCGGCAGGATTTGACCGCCGTCGACGACGATCTGCTGGCCGGTGATATAGCCCGCTTCGTCACTGGCGAAGAACAGGGCGGCGTTGCCGATGTCTTCGACGTCGCCCAGGCGTTTCAACGGGATCGAGGCAGCCATGGTCTTGAGATACTCCTCGCCCAGATCCTGCAGGCCCTCGGTAAAGATATTGCCCGGCATCACGGCATTGATTGTGGTGTTGTAGCGGGACAGCTCCATCGCCGCGGTTTTCAGAAACCCGAGCTGACCGGATTTCGACGCGCCATAGTGGGACCAGCCGGGAAAGCCCGTCACCGGCCCGGTGATCGACGAGGTCAGGACGACCCGGCCCTTGCCCGCTTTCTCGAATTCCGGGATCGCCGCTTTGACGCAGAGGAAGGCCGATTTCAGATTGGTCTGCATGACCTGATCCCACTCGTCCGGGTCCATGTCGACGATCTTGGTCTGGGGGAAGGCCCCCGCATTGGCGCAGAGCACGTCCAGCCCGCCCTGTGCCTCGACCGTCGCTGCGACCATTCTCTGAACATCGGCCCAGGTGCCGACATCGCCCGTGACATAGGATCCGCCCAGCTCCTCCGCCGTCGCTTTTGCCACCGCTTCGCCGCGGGCGGCGATCATCACCTTTGCCCCGGCCTTGGCAAAGACCCGGGCGATGCCCTTGCCGATGCCCATGGAGCCGCCGGTGACCAGGACGCTTTTGCCGGTGAGCGGTGTGAACATGGGATCCTCCTTAGTGGGATGGTTGTGTGGTTTTGGTTTTTGTGCCGCCCGCCGCCCGGATCCGTGTCAGCAGGGCCGGAACGCAAAGCGCCAGGATCAGCAGGATCGCCGAGGCCGCCACCGTCAGCATCCCGACCGTCGGCACCAGCGGCGAATAGCCCGAGACCATCTTGGCATAGAGCCATTCCGGCAATGTCGAATCCGCGCCCGTGGTAAACAGCGACAGCGGGAAATTGCCCCAGCTGAGCAGGAAGGCGAAAAGCCCCGCCGAGATGATGCCCGGCAGCAGCAAGGGCAGGGTCACCTCGCGCATCACTTGCCAGGTCGAACAGCCCATGTCGCGCGCGGCTTCCTCGAGTGCGGGGTCAAAGGAATAGGCCCGGATCGCGATGATCAGCGTCGCAATCGGCCCGATCCACACCAGATGCGCGATCACGGCGGTGCGCCAGTCCGGGATGACCCCCAAAGCATTGAACCAGATCAACAGAGCGAGGCCAAGTACGGTCTGGGGAAAGAAAATCGGCAGCAGGATCAGTTTCTGAAACGTCTTGCGGAACCGCCACTGATAGCGCGCATAGGCGAGCGCGCCGAAAAAGCCGACCACCATCGAGACCAGCGTCACGATCAGCGCGACCTTCAACGAAGTGGCAACGAGATCCGCCACTGTGGGGCTCTGCAACGCGTCCTCGTACCATCCGAAGGCATAGCGCCGGATCGGGAAGGTCAGATAGCGGGCCTTCGAGATGCTGGCAAAGCCGACCGAGACCAGCGGCAGGTACAACACCACAAGCACGATCACGCCGTAGGCATAGAGGGCAAGCCGCGCGGCCCGGGTCGGCTTCATGACGACCTCCGCCCGAGCAGCGCGTCCAGATCGACGCGGTTGATGGCGAGCAAGGCCAAGGCCCCGACGATCACGATCAGCACCATCGACAGGGCGGACCCGAGGGGCCAGTTCTGGCCATAGGTGAAGGCGGTCTCGACCTCGTCGCCGATGACGATCACGGCCTGACCGCCGAGCAGTTTCGACTCCGCGATGGCCCCGGCGGAAAGCACGAAGCACAGAAGGCAGCCGATCACGATCCCCGGGGCGGCCAGCGGCAGGTCGATCTCGCGCAGGATCCGCCAGCGCGAGGCGCCCAGATCCGCCGCCGCCTGACGCGCATCATCGGGCACCATGGCGATCCCCTGGGCCAGCGGAAACAGCATGAAGGGGAAGTAGACATAGACGAGACCGAAGACGATCACGGGCACATTGTAGAGCAGGCCGTCGAATCCCTCTCCTGTCCAATAGCGCCAATGCCCCTCGATCAGCCCGCCCTTCATCAGGGTCAGAACCCAGCCGAACAGGCGGATATTCTCGGAGACGAACAGCGTCATCACCACGCCGATGGTCAGGACCAGGGTGAAGCGCTTGAAGACCTTGGCCATTGCAAAGGCGAGCGGCCAGCAGATCACGAACAGGATCGTCGTCGCCGCGACCGCCATGCCGATCGACCAGGCGAGCGAGCGCCAGTAGCCTTGGCTCACCACCTCGGCATAGGCCGAGAAATCGGGCAGATGCGCGATGGTGAAAACCTTCTGCGGCATGATCGAGAACAGCGCCACCAGCAGCAGCGGCGCGAGGAAAGACAGAACCAACAGCGCTGCCAGCGGCAGGGCGGAGAGCAGTCCGATACGGCGGTCGAGCCTCTGCATCTCAGGCGTCTGCGATCAGGTGACAATCGGCGGGATCGGTGCCCAATCGGACCTGGGCGCCGATCGCGGCGGCGGGCCGCTGATCGCGCAGCACCTCGACGGTGACCGGCCCGATGCCGGTGCTGACCGTGTATTGTAACCTGCCACCCAGATTGTACTCGGCTTCGAGCTTTCCTTCGACTTCGACCGGGGCGCTTTGTCCAGCGGAAAGGAACCGCAGAACCTCAGGCCGCGCCATCAACAGACCGCCCGCTTTCGTATCCACCACACCGGGGGCGAGACGCAGGGCCGACCCTGCCTCGGCGGTCAGGGGGAACAGGTTCACCTCGCCCATGAACTCCGCGACAAAGCGGGACCGGGGGCGGGTGTAGATGTCATTCGGCGTGCCGATCTGCTCGAACTGGCCCGCCCGCATGATCGCGATGCGGTCGGACATCACCATCGCCTCCTCCAGGCTGTGGGTGATGTAGACAAAGGTCTTGCCCGTCCGTGAGTGCAAGTCCTTCAATTCTTTCTCGAGCGTCTTGCGCAGGCGATAGTCCAGTGCCGACAGTGGCTCGTCGAAGAACAGGATCTCCGGGTCGAAGGCCAGGGCGCGGGCGAGCGCGATACGCTGGCGCTCTCCGCCCGAACACTCATGGATCCGCTTGGCGTAGTAATCCGCGGGCAGGCGCAGAAGCTCCAGCAATTCCAGCGCGCGCGTCTTCCGTTCGGCCCGGTCGGTGCCCCTGATCTTCAGCGGAAACTCGATATTCTCACCGACCGAGCGATGCGGGAACAGCGCGAGCGACTGGAACACCATGCAGGTTGGCCGCTGGTTGGCAGGAACCTTCTCGATCCGCGTGTTGCGGAGCAGGACGGCGCCCTCGGTCGGCTCCTCCATCCCCGCCAGAATGCGGATCAGCGTGGTCTTGCCACTGCCGGAGGGGCCGACGATGGTCAGAAACTCTCCCTCGGCGATCTTCAGATCGATCCCGTCCAGCGCCGTGAAAGCGCCGAACGTCTTTCTCAGGCCGGCAATCGTCAGGATCGTTTCGCGGGCCGGCGCGGTAGAGGGCGCCTGGGCACCCTCTGGCTTGGTGTCGTCAGGCACGCTTTGCAGCATTGTACGCAGCATTCAGGGCGTCGTAGGAGGCGACGACATCGTATTCGACCGAGCGGGACATCTCCTCCTCGAGGCTGTCCCATTGGATGGCATCCAGTTCGTCTTCGCTCCACTTCGCGAAGACGGCCGGGTCGCCCATTTGGGTGACGGGGTTATAGGTGCCCTCGGCAAAGCCCACGGCCTTTGAGATCTCCGGCCCTTGCACGAATTCGAGGAAATCCTCGGCCAGTGCTGAGGGGTCGGGATTGTTCACCAGAGAGGTCAGCTCGATCCAGACAATGCCGCCCTTGCCGCCCATCGGGCCGGATTTGGGCGTGATGCCCCGGATATTCGTCAGCCCGTCCAGACGCGCGGGAGAGGCGGTGTAGGTCCCCCCGGTGAAATAGGCGTCGATCTCTCCATTCACCAAGGCCGTGTTCATGGCGACCAGATCGTCGGTCAGCAGCTTGGCCCCGTCAAAGATCGTCTTTGCCGTGGTGGAGAACGTCGCGAGCCCGGCATCGTCCATCGGCTCGAACGGGTTTTGATCGCCCGTCAGGCACATATGCATGATGTTCCAGTTGTCATAGGTCAGAACGCCATAGCGGTCCTTCAATGCCGGGTCCAGGAACAGTTTCCAGCCCTGATCCTCGGCCATCTCGCGGCTGATCTTGTCCGTGTTCACGACGAAGGAAAACGGCCCATAGCGCTGTGGCATGCCGATCAGGTCGCCATTGTCGGCGAAGGCCAGCGGGTAGGCCGGGTTTTTGAACCCATCGGCCATTTTGTCGAAGAACGGCATGAACCGCTCCTTGCTCAGCGGCTTGATCAGACCCTCGGGGTTAAGCTGCGCCTTGGCCCAGGGCTGGTTGACATTGATCAGGTCCCAGACATTCACCTCGCCCGCGCGGAGCTTGTTGATCATGTCGGGATCCGAAGTGCCGCTTTCGGCGCGAATTTCCGCATCGGGATGCATGGCGCGGAAGGGGCTGAGGACATCATCGGTGTTATAACCCTCCCAGCAGAGGATGTTCAGCCCGTTCCGGGCCGCCGCGGCCTGGCGTGCGGCACCAAAGGCTGCCAGCCCGCCCAAAGCGGCGGCGCCTCGTCCGAAAGTTCTCCGTGTGATGGTCATTGGTCAGCGCTCCTTCCAGTCGCATCTCCGGCGGGCCCGGCATTCTGCGGCGCATGCGCCTTCCGGGCCTGCAATTAAATGCAGAATTGAGCGCGATGTGCCGCGTTGCAAGAACTTTTGTTGTGAGTCACAGATTTTCTGCCTAATATCGGGCAAAAGAAACCGGGCAGGGGACGCGCATGGGCGAGATGTACTCCGAGGGGTTTTTGCAGGCGTTGGAGCAAGGTCTGCATGGCACCGTCGCGGCTTGGGGCCTGTCTCCTGGCACTCAGGTCACGCTCCTCAACATCTCGGAGAACGCAACCTTCCGCGCCGATGATCCCGAAGCCGATGCGCCGGTGATCCTGCGCGTGCATCGGCCCAACTATCACACCAGGGACGAGATCCTGTCCGAGCTCGCCTGGATCGATGCGCTGCGGGCCGAGGACGTGGCGCCGATCCCCGCCGTGCTCCCGATGGCAGATGGCGGCCGGATCGCGGGCATGACCGTTGCGGGCGAAACCCGCGACGTCGTCGCGTTCGAGTTCATGTCTGGGACAGAACCCGCGCCAACCGATGACCTGACCGAGGGCTTCCACAAGCTGGGCGCCATCAGCGCGCGGCTGCATGGTCATGTGAAGGGCTGGACCCGTCCGGCGGCGTTCATGCGCAAGACATGGGACTTCAACAGCACCGTCGGCGCCGCGCCGCATTGGGGCGATTGGCGCGCGGGGATAGGGCTGACGCCAGACGGGATGGCGACACTTGAGCGAACCTGCGGCGTGCTCGAGGACCGGCTGGCGGCTTTTGGCACAGGCCCGGACCGGTTCGGCCTGATCCACGCGGATCTGCGGCTTGCCAATCTGCTGATCGATGGCGAGCGGATCGGGCTGATCGATTTCGACGATTGCGGGTTCGGCTGGTTCGCTTTCGACTTTGCCGCCGCGATCAGCTTTTACGAGACCGACCCCTCGATCCCCTCCCTGCAAGACGCCTGGTGCGCGGGCTACCGCTCGGTCGCGGATCTGGCGGCGGAGGTCGAGGCGGAGCTGTCCACCTTCATCATGCTCCGCCGGCTTCAACTCACCGCCTGGATCGCGAGCCATTCCGAGACGCCGACGGCGCAGGAGATGGGCACGGCCTTCACGGATGGCACTGTCGAGATTGCCGAGCGCTATCTGTCGGAGCGGGGCTGAACCGGTGAGCAAAACGGCCACCCCCCGCGCGCCCATCGGTGCCGCCCCTCTCGAGACCCGTCAGATCCTCGACATGAACGCGTTTGACGCGAGCCAGGACGGCGCGGGCGAGGACCCGCTCCTGTCCCGGCGCCAGGCCAATTTCGGCGCAGCCTCGGTCCTGTTCTATCAACGCCCGATCGAGATGGTCGCCGCCCAGGGGGCCTGGATGGAGGCCGCCGATGGCCGCCGCTATCTCGATTTCTACAACAATGTGCCTTCGGTCGGGCATTCGCATCCCCGTGTGGTCGAGGCGGTCGCGCGCCAGATCGCGCGGCTGAACACCAACACCCGCTATCTCAATCAGAGCACCGAGGCCTATCTCGAGGCGCTGAAGTCCCGCCTGCCGGCGCCGCTGTCCAACATCATGCTGGCTTGTTCGGGCAGTGAGGCGAACGATCTGGCCATGCGGGTCGCGATGAAAGCGACCGGTTCTTCGGGCTTTCTGGTGACCGAGGCGGCCTATCACGGCAACACCCATCTGGTGATCCAGGCCTCGCCCTCCTCCTACAAACAGGGGCAGCCGCCGAACTTCATCGAGACGGTGCCCGCCCCCACCGAGGCGGTGTTTGGCGCAGACATCGCAGGCGGGTTCAGCAAGGCTGTGGCGAAGGCGATCGGCCGGCTGAAGCGGCGAAAATGCGGGTTCGCGGGCTTCATGTGCGACTCGATCTTCTCCTCGGACGGTGTTTTCTCGGATCCTCCGGGGTTTCTCGCCGCCACCATCCAGAAGGTGCACGCGGCAGGCGGGCTCTACATCGCCGACGAGGTGCAGCCGGGGTTTGCCCGCACCGGCGATGCGCTCTGGGGCTTCGCGCGCCATGGTGTCACGCCCGATATTGTCACGATGGGCAAACCCATGGGCAATGGGTTTCCGATGTCGGGCATGGCGACCCGACCAGAGCTGTTGTCTGCATTCTGCGAGGATTTTGGCTATTTCAACACCTTTGGCGGCAATCCGGTGGCGGCTGCCGCGGGCATGGCGGTGTTGGAGGTGATCGAGGACGAGGACCTTCTGGGCAATTCGTTCCGGGTGGGCGGCCATCTGCGCGGGCAGCTCGACGATCTGGCAACGCGCGAGCCGCGGATCACTGCTGTCAGGGGCGCAGGGCTGTTCCTGGGCGTCGATCTCTCCGCCCCGGATGCGCCCGATCAGCCCGATCCAATGTTCGCGAAAGCCGTCATCAATGGGCTGAAGGACCGCGGCATCCTGATCGGGGCCGCGGGCAAATACGGCCACACGCTGAAGGTGCGCCCGCCGCTTTGCCTGACCGAGGGTGAGGCCGACCAATTCGCCGATACTTTGCAGGCGACGCTTGCGGGTGTCTGAGCGCTCAGGCCACGATCACGTTCGTCGGCGCGTCGGCCGGCAACACCCCCTCCGGCGGGGCGGCATCGGTCACCACGCAAGAGATATCGCTCCACCCCGCCCAGCAGGCGGGAAAACGCTTGCCGAATTTGGAGCTGTCGGCGACCAGCATGGTGCGCTCGGCCCGCGCGACCATCCGGCGATAGACTTCGCCCGCCTCCAGCAGGGCATCGCTCGGCCCGCCCGGGTCCATGCCGCTCGCGCCCAGGATCGCCCAATCCGCCTGATACCCATCGAGGAACCCGACCGTCTCCGCCCCGTGGATGGCGCCTTCGCCGGCGTGATAGGCGCCCGGTGCCATCAGCACCGTGATCGTCGGGTTCAGCGCCAGCACCGTCGCGACCCCAAAGGAGTGGGCGATCACCGTCAGGCCGTTCATCTCCAAGGCGATGCGCCGGGCCAGATGCACCGTGGTGGCGCCGGAGCCGATCATGACCAGCCCCGCACCCTCCAGCAGCGGGCAGCCGCGCCGCGCGATCCGCTCGCGCTCCGCCGCGCGCATATTGTGGCGCTCGGACACGCTCGGCTCCAGCGACCGCCGCCGCATCGCCCCGCCATAGGTCCGGTCGATCTGCCCCTCGATGGTCAAGGCGTCCAGATCCCGCCGCACCGTCTCGGCCGACACACCAAGACGCGCCGCCAATTGCGACACCCTCAGCGAGGGGTGCTGTTCGAACTCGGCCAGGATCCGGCGGCGGCGTTGATCGCGATCTTTTGCCATGCCTCTCAGTATCGCCCCGGGGCCCGTGCGCCCAGAGCCTATCAGGGAAGAGGAACAGAAAATGACCGAACCCGGTTGGAAGACCGCCTTCCGCTCGTTCTACTATGCGACTGCGGACGCGCCCGATGACATCCATCTCGATCCCGCCCGCACCGCGGTGTTGGTGATCGACATCCAGAACACCTATCTCGAGCCAAAGGACGACCCGGAGGAGGACGCCCGCTGGCAACCGTTCTTCGACCGTATGCGCGAGACCGTCATCCCGAACACCCAAAAGCTGATCGCCGATGCGCGAGCGCGCGGGGTCGAGGTGATCTTTGCCCGGATCGCCTGTCAGACCCTGGATGGCCGGGACCGGTCGCTGAGCCAGAAGAAGCCCGGCTTCAACTATCTGCTGCTCCCCAAGGACCGCGAAGACAGCCAGATCGTGCCGGAACTGGCGCCCGAGGGCGATGAAATCACCGTGCTGAAGACCACGGACTCGGCGCTGACCGGGACCAATCTGCGCCTCACGCTGCGCAATCTCGGGATTGAGACCGTGATCTGCGCGGGGATCTTCACAGACCAATGCGTCTCCTCAACCGTGCGCAGCTTGGCGGATGAGAGCTTCAACGTCCTCGTCGTCCATGACTGCTGTGCGGCGGCGACCGACGCCCTGCACCGCCATGAGCTTGAAGTGATCAACATGATCTACTGCCATGTCGTCTCGCTGGACGATCTGGCGGAGATGTACAGGTGAGCGCATCGCGTCCGAGACCACACATAGAAGAATGATGGTGGATGGCGCGTCAGCCCGACACTAAAAAACTTGGCCCCACCCGGCCTTGCGGCCTTGTGACCGTTCCTCACGAAAACGCCCCTGCTCTGCGCGGCATTGGCGTTGCTGGCGAAGCGTAGATCTCGGAGGATCTTCGCTGATGCGATCGTTTCGGCCATTTGCACCCCGAAAAACCGTTCGATTTGTGGGAAATGTCACACTTCTTGCTGGGTCTCTGGTGGCAGGGTGGAGATCTCTGAACCGGGAGACGGGCATGGTCAAACGGCAGGATGACAGACGCGGGCGCGTCTATCCGGAAGCTTCGGCTGATCGAGATGATCAGTTGGAGATCAATGAAATCCTGCTGGAGCATGCCGTCGGGGGCGGGGCATCGTCTCAGATGCTGGGCCTCGGCCCGTTCGACATCACCGCGCCGATCGAGGATCTGCTGGAGGACGAGGCCGGCGATCCCGCGCCGCCGGGGCGCCGGAAGGACGGCTGACGCCTCCCCCTTGCCAAGCTTGGATCATCCGCCTATACACCGCCGCTCAATCGAGCGTCCGGCCAATACGGGCTGCCGCGGCGCTCTCTAAGAACGCATCTAAAGTACGGAGATGAAAATGCCCAAGATGAAGACCAAATCGGGCGCGAAAAAGCGCTTCAAGGTCACGGCCAACGGGCGCATCAAGGTCCAGCAATCGGGCAAGCGCCACGGCATGATCAAACGCACCAAGAAATTCATCCGGAACGCCCGCGGCACCACCGTGCTGTCGAAGCCTGACGAGAAGATCGTCAAGCAGTTCCTGCCAAACGCGTAAGGAGGACCCGATATGCCACGAGTTAAGGGCGGTCCCGCCTCGATCGCGAAACACAAGAAGGTCCTGAAGGCGGCGAAAGGCCATTACGGCGCACGCTCGCGCAGCTTCCGCGTCGCCACCCAATCGGTCGACAAGGCGCTGCAATACGCCACCCGCGACCGCAAGGTGCGCAAGCGGAACTTCCGCGCGCTGTGGATCCAGCGGATCAACGCCGCCGTGCGCGCGCATGACGAGAGCCTGAGCTACTCGCGCTTTATCGACGGTTTGAACAAGTCGGGGATCGAGGTCGACCGCAAGGTTCTGGCCGATCTGGCCGTGCACGAGCCCGACGCGTTCTCGGCCATCGTCGATCAGGCGAAAGCAGCACTGGCCTGACCGTCTCTGCCCCCCGGAGAAGCGGGGAACGGGTCCGATCTCCTCGGACCCGTCATCGTTTTGGCGGGGGGCTTCCTTTCAAATCATTGCAGACCCGCTTGAATCCGTTCATAAACGTGATCCGGTCTATGCCCGGTATCTGACCGGGTATGATCAGACTGGGCAGGTTTCGGGCGCTGTCCCCCCGCGGCTCGACGGGACCCGGGCAGAAGCCAGGCAGGAGGGAAACCGTGGCACGGTATCGCGCGCAGTTAAGTCGTCTCGAAGGGGTCGCCGAGCGGATCGGCGGGGTCTTCACCAAGGGTGTGTTCGCAACGGCTGTCGCGGCATCTGCGCTGTTCGCCGCGACCGGCGATCTCCACGCGCAGAACCGGCCGGGCCTCGCCTGGGGATTGTCCGGCATCGATATCGTCGTGGCGCCCGATGCGCCGCTGTCGCTGAACAATCCCACCGGCAACAATCAGGAGGCGCTGCCGACCCGGGTCAGCGGCGTGGTCCGCTCGGGCCTGCGCCAAGCGACGCGGAGCTATTTCATCGGATCGCGCGCGACACGGCTGGTGGCGACGGTGCAGAGTTTTCAGGGGATCTCGAGCGAAACCTCGGTGCTGACCGGCGGGCGCATGACGGGCGAGCTCGATCTAGAATTGCGCGATGCGCTGACCGGCGAGGTGCTGGCGCGAGAGACCGGCCTGACCTTCAGCCGCCGGGTGTCGAGCGGGCTGTTCGGCGTCGGCTCGTCTCAGCGCGACGAATACATCGAAGAGATCGCGCTGGCGACCCGGGGATGGATGCGCAATCTCGGCTGTGCCGACGCGGCCTGCACGGTCGCCGGCGACGTTGCGCCGGCCCGGGTTCGGGTCGCCGCCATCGCGCCAGAGCCTGAGGCCCCCGCGCCCAGACCCGTCATCGTCGAGGAACCCGAACCGGTCCTGCAGGTCGAGCCGGAGCCGGAGCCCGAGCCGGAGGTTGTCGAGGCGATCACCCCCGATCCGGTCGAGCCCGAAGTGTCGGAGGTCGCGCTGGCCGCGCCCGAGGATGCTGAGGAGGAGGGCGGCGGCTTCTTCAGCCGGCTCGCCTCGGTCTTCGATAGCGACCATGGCGACGAGGTGCCGACCGAGACCGCCGTGCTGGCCGAGGACACGCCCGCCGTGCTGGAAACTGGCGCCGAGGAAAGCGCCGCGGTCGGCGCATCCGAGGAGACGGAAGTCGCCGCGCTGACGCTCGACACCCAAGAAGAGGCGGCCCCCGCACGGACCGAGCGCAATCCGCGCCAGACCGTGCGGCGGGCGGTTCGCCCTGCGGCCACCCCCGGCCTCGCGGCCAACCTCCTCTCGCCCGTCCCGGTGCCGCGCGATACGGCTTCTGGAGAGACGGTCGAACTGGCCGCCGTGACGCCAGAAGTCGCCGTGACCCCAGACCCCGTGGTCGAGCCCGAGGCCGAGCCGGAAACGGTTGCCGAGCCCGAGCCCGAGGTGATCGAGGAGCCGGATATCGCCGCCCTCACCCCGGTCGAACCGGTGGCCAGCGCGCCCGAGCAGGAGGCCCCGGCCCTGGACGTCGCACCGGAGACCAGCGTCACCCAACCCGACGAGCCGGAGCCCGTCGTGGCCTTGGCCGACCCGGTCAGCCCGCTGCCGCGCCCCCGCATTGATGTCGAGCCCGAGCCCGATCCGAACGAGATCGCCGCGGCCCCGTCGCTGCCCGATGCGGGGGAGCAGGAGACCGAAACCGCCGCTCTCACCGCGCCGGATGCGGGCCTTGCCGTCCCGCGTGTCGGCGAGGTGCCCACGCCGAACGCGCCTGATCTGCCCGACCTTCGGGTGGCGGTGCTGATGGGTCTCGTCGCGGGCCAGAGGGGTTGCGCAGAACGGGCATTCCTCGG
>JBCBIS010000031.1:0-27235 GCA_038524325.1 Pseudomonadota bacterium | reverse complement strand
AGAACATCCCGCGCGAGGGGCCGCTGGTGGTGGTGGCGAACCACCCCTATGGCATCCTCGACGGGCTGGCATTGGGCCGGATCCTGTCGGCCGCGCGGGGCGATTTCAAGATCATCGCCCATGTCATCTTCAAACGGGCCAAGGATTTGCAGCGGATCATCCTGCCGATCGACTTCGGCGAGACCAAGGAGGCGATGGCGCAGAACATCGCCACCCGCAAGGCGGCGCTGGATTATCTGGCCGAGGGCGGGGCGATCGGGATTTTTCCGGGCGGCACGGTCTCGACCGCGGCCAAACCGTTCTCGAAACCGATGGACCCGCAATGGAAGACCTTCACCGCCAAGATGGTGGCGAAGTCCGGCGCGACGGTGGTGCCGATCTATTTCGACGGGCGCAACAGCCGCTTGTTCCAGATTGCGAGCCATCTGAACCCGACATTGCGGGTCGCCCTGCTGATCAACGAGTTCGACAGCCGGATCAAGGATCCGCTGAAGGTGCAAATCGGCACCCCCCTGCCGCAGGCCGAGATTGCGGCGCGGGCGCGGGATTCGAAGGCGCTGATGGATTACCTCCGACGCGAGACCTATCGTCTGAACCCGGAGCCTGAGAAGGATTATTCCTACGGGCTCCATCTGGGGTGACCCTGGCGCCGGGTGGAGAGGGCGCGCGGCCGGGGCTGGCTCCCACCCACCCGCCCCCGCCACCCCCGGCCGCGCTTGGCCGGTGTTTCGCATGAACTGAGAGATTTGCGCGGCCGAGAGTGTCGCGGGGCAGGGGGCTATGACAGCGAAGATCGCGATATTGGGGGCGAGCGGCTATACCGGTGCGGAATTGGTGCGTCTGATCGCCACCCATCCGGGCATGGAGGTGGCGGCGCTGACCGCCGACCGCAAGGCGGGGCAGGCGATGGCGGCGGTGTTTCCGCATCTGCGCCATCTCGATCTGCCGGAGTTGGTCCGGATCGAGGCGTTGGACCTCTCAGGCATCGACCTGGTGTTCTGCGCCTTGCCCCATGGCACGACGCAGGAGGTCATCGCCGCCCTGCCACGCAACCAGAAGATCGTCGATCTGAGCGCCGATTTCCGGCTGCGCGATCCTTCCGTCTATGCCGCGTGGTATGGCCATGACCACCGCGCCATGGATCTGCAGGCGGAGGCGGTCTATGGCCTGACCGAGTTCTATCGCGAGGATATCCGCGCCGCGCGGCTGGTCGCTGGCACGGGCTGCAACGCGGCGACCGGGCTGTTGGCGGTGCTGCCTCTGCTGGAGGCGGGGGTGATCAACCCGGATGAGATCATCATCAACCTGGCCACCGGCGTCTCGGGCGCGGGGCGCGCGGCCAAGGAGGGGATGCTGCATGCCGAGATCTCCGAGGGCTATCACGCCTATAATGTCGGCCGCCACCGGCACACGGCCGAGTTCGATCAGGAGATGAGCCTGATGGCGGGGCGCGAGGTGCGTTGCAGCTTTACCCCCCATCTGGTGCCGCAGAACCGGGGGATCCTGGCGACGATCTCTCTGCGCGGCGAGGCCGAGGCGATCCATGCCGCGCTGGCCGCCCGCTATGCCGGCGAGCCCTTCATCCGGCTCTTGCCGCTGGGCGAGGCGGCGCAGACCCGGCATGTGCGCGGCTCGAATCTTTGCGATATCGGGGTGGTGTCGGATCGGATCCCGGGCCGGGTGATCGTGTTCTCGGCGCTGGACAATCTGGTCAAGGGGGCCTCGGGCCAGGCGGTGCAGAACGCCAATCTGATGCTGGGGCTCGACGAGACCGCGGGGCTGACGCAGGCGCCGCTGTTCCCGTGACGGGCTGGGCCAAACTGGTCGCCTGGCCGTTCCTGCGCGCCGTCTATCGCCGGTTCAACGCGGATGAGGGCACGGTGATCGCCGGCTATATCGCCTATGCCGCGATGCTGGCGGGGATGCCGTTTCTGATCTTCGCCGTCTCGATGGGGGCGCTGTTGATCGGTGCCGAGGGGGCGGATCAGGCGGTGGAGGCCCTGTTCCAATCGGTGCCCTCGCATGTGGCGCAAACGCTGGAGCCGGTGTTGCGCGAGGTGATCGGCGGGCGCTCGGGCGGGATTGCGACGCTGTCGCTCCTCGGCACGGTCTGGGCCGCGTCGAACGGGGTCGAGGCGATCCGCATCGCGCTCGACCGGGCCTATGACGTCCGCGCGGCGCGCAGCTTCGTGCTGCGCCGGGTCGTCGCGGTGGTCTTCGTATTCGTCGGCTTCTTCACCTTTGCGGTGTTGGCGGTGCTGATCATCTTCGCCCCGCTGATTTTCCGGTTGTTGGACTACTACGCTGGGATCGAGGTGCACGGAGCTGCGAATATTGTGCGCTATCTGGTCGGGGCCGGGGTGCTGCTGGCCTTCCTTTGGGCCTCGCACCGGCTGTTGCCCTCGCGCAATATGGCGGGGTTTCGCCTGCTGCCGGGGATTGTGGTCAGCGTGCTGCTCTGGGGGCTGATCGCCTCGGCCATGTCGGTCTATCTGGCCCATGCGCCGTCCTACACGCTGACCTATGGCGCTTTGGCGGGTGTCATCGTGACGCTGCTGTTCTTCTACCTGACCGCCATCGTCCTTATCTTCGGCGGAGAAGTGAACGCGGAATTGAACGCCGCGAAACTGGCTGCGGCAAGCGGCCCCGATGACGGGGCGACGCTGGCGGGCCAAACTGTGGCGGACAGGACGGGAGAGGGCCGATGGCTGGGCTGAAAAAGAAACGGCGGATCCAGATGCTGGTGCTGGGGGCGGTGCTGCTGGCGGCCTCGGCGGTGCTGGTCTCGGTCGCCTTTCGCGATGCGATCGTGTTCTTCTTCTCGCCGACCGAGTTGATGGCCGAGGAGCGCCGGCCCGACCAGCTCCTCCGCGTCGGCGGGCTGGTGGTAGAGGGCTCCTGGCAGCGTGGCTCGGGCGAGACCAATGTCTTCGAGGTGACCGATGGCAATGGCGTGGTCGAGATCGCCTTCACCGGCGTGCTGCCCGATCTGTTCCGCGAGGGCCAGGGGATCGTCGCCGAGGGCTATCTGAAGGGCGGCCGCTTCGAAGCCTCGGAAGTCCTCGCCAAACATGACGAGAACTACATGCCGAAGGAAGTCGCCGACGCGCTGAAAGAGCAGGGCCATTTCCGCGATGGCGCGGAGTGATGCGCGCGCCGGCTGAGCGCCTAGAACGCGGCGCGCCATTGCTCGGTGTCGACGAACCAGCGTTCCTCGAACACCTTGCTGTCCCTCAGCCGGAACAGGACGGCGAGTTGACTGCCCTCGGGCAGCTTCTCGGCGGTGAAGTCGAGGATGCAGACGATCTCGCCTGCCGCACCGATATACCGGATGCCGCCGATGTCGAACCCCGGGGGGAGGGCCGCGCCCAGGTTCTCCAGCGCGCCGCGAAACGCTGCGGTGCCGGTCAGGATATCGGTCTGACCCGGCATCACGAAGATCATATCCTCGGTGTAATCCGCGATCAGCGCGTCCCAATCGCCACGAGCGACGGCCGCCCAGCCACGCTGGACGATCTCCAAATCGGTTGCCATGAAACTCCCCCTTCTGCTGCGGGCCAGATCCGCCGGGCCCCGCTGCGGGGAATCGTATCACGGCCCCGGGGCGCTGGCACGCGTCCGATGCCGGCAGGGCGGGGCTGACCGTGGCCAAGCACGCGTTTGACTGGGTCGATGCCTTCACCGACCGTCCCTTCGGCGGCAATGCCTGCATGGTGGTCCATGCGGCCGAGGCGGTGCCGGTTGAGACCCGCACGCGGCTGGTGCGCGAGACCTCGCTCAGCGAATGCGCCTATCTGGTGCCCTCGGAGGTGGCGGATTTCGGCGTGCGCTACTACCTCGCCGAGCGCGAAATCCCGATGGCCGGGCATCCGACCATCGCCACCGTCACCTCGCTGTTCCACCGCGGTCTGGTGGGCGAGGGCCGTTTCACATTGGAGGTCGGCGCCGGGGTGATGCCGATCGAGATCGGCCCGGGCGGCCGGATCGCGATGACCCAGGCCGCCCCCGTCTTCGGCGACAGCCATTCGCCGGGCGATATCGCGGCGATCTATGGTCTCTCGGCGGAGGAGATCCTCGGCACCCCACAGACCGTCTCGACCGGCACGCCCTTCTGCATCACCGTGTTGCGCGATCACGCAGCGCTGCGCCGCGCCCGCCTGGATGTGGCCGCGCTGGAGGCGTTCCGCGCTCGCGACAGCCATCCCCTGGCCGGGATCATGGAACCGTTTCTGGTGACCCTGCAGGGCGCGACCGCGGCGGGGGACACGTTCTCGCGGCTGCTCCTCTGCCCGCCCATGCCGGCGGAGGACCCGTTCACCGGCTCGGCCACCGGCTGCATGGCGGCCTATCTCTGGCACCACGGGCTGATTGAAAACCCGTCTTTCACAGCGGAACAGGGCCATGATATGGGCCGCCCGGGCGTTGCAAAAGTGGACGTTTTGGGCCCGCGTGATAGCATTACGGGAATTCGGGTCGCCGGCACTGGCGTGGTGCTGATGTCCGGCGAGGTGGAGTTGTAGACAATCAGCCGCCACAGGCGCTGTCCCGGGCTTGACCCGGGACCTCTTCGAGGGGCTGGAGACGTTCGAAACATCTGGTCGAGGTCCCGGGTCAAGCCCGGGACAGCGCCAGGCGGAGACTGAAGGAGCAGAGGGTCGACATGATCGCAGAACTGGGCCATTTCGCCGTCACTCTGGCCTTTGCCACGGCCTTGTTTCAGATGACCGTGCCGCTGGTTGGCGCGGCCAAGGGCTGGGCCGATTGGATGCGCGCGGCACAGCCCGCCGCCCTGGCGCAATTCGTGCTGACGGCGCTGGCCTTCGCCGCGTTGACCCATGCCTTCGTCACCTCGGATTTCTCGGTCCGGATCGTGGCCGAGAACTCCCATTCCCTCAAGCCGATGCTCTACAAGTTCACCGGCACCTGGGGGAACCATGAAGGGTCGCTGCTGCTCTGGGTGCTGATCCTGACCCTGTTCGGAGCGATGGTGGCGGCCTTTGGACGCGACTTGCCGCTGGGGCTGAAATCCCGCGCGCTGGCGGTGCAGGCGATGGTGGCCGTGGCCTTCTTCGCCTTCATGCTCTTCACCTCGAACCCGTTCGACCGGCTGATCCCGGCGCCTGCGGACGGGCGCGATCTGAACCCGCTGTTGCAGGATATCGGCCTCGCGATCCACCCGCCCTTCCTCTATCTCGGCTATGTCGGGCTCTCGATGGCATTTTCCTTCGCCGTCGCCGCCCTGATCGAGGGCCGGGTCGATGCCGCCTGGGCGCGCTGGGTGCGGCCCTGGACGCTGCTCGCCTGGATCTGCCTGACCATCGGCATCGCGCTCGGCAGCTATTGGGCCTATTACGAGCTCGGCTGGGGCGGCTGGTGGTTCTGGGACCCGGTCGAGAATGCGAGCTTCATGCCCTGGCTGGTCGCGGCTGCGCTGCTCCACTCGGCCATCGTGGTCGAGAAACGCTCCTCGCTGAAGGTCTGGACGATCCTGCTGGCCATCCTGGCCTTCTCGCTCAGCCTGATCGGCACCTTCATCGTCCGCTCGGGCGTGCTGACCTCGGTCCACGCCTTTGCGGTGGATCCCGAGCGGGGGGTGTTCATCCTGGGCATCCTGGCGGTGGCCATCCTCGGCTCGCTGGCGCTGTTCGCATGGCGGGCGCCGCAGATGCGGTCGGAGGGCATGTTCCAGCCGATCAGCCGCGAGGGCGCGCTGATCTATAACAACCTGTTGCTGATGGTCGCCTGCGCGGTCGTCTTTGCCGGGACCATGGCGCCCCTGGTGCGCGAGTTCATCGATGGCTCGAAAATCTCGGTCGGCGCGCCGTTCTTCGACCTCGCCTTCACGCCGTTCATGATCTTGCTCTTCGTTGGCCTGCCGATCGGGGCGCTGATGTCGTGGAAACGCGCCGATGCGGGCCAGGTGATCGCCCGGCTCTGGTGGGCCGCTGCCGGGGCGCTGGCGATCGGTGCGGTGGTGTTCGGCCTGACCACGGGCTCCTCCATCGTCGGCCCCATCGGCATGGCGCTGGCCGCCTGGCTGATCCTGGGCGTGCTGGTCGAGCTGGTCGAGCGCTCGGGCTATCCGCGGCTGGCCGCGGGCGAGGCGCTGGGCCGTCTTTGGCGGCTGCCGCGGGCCGATTGGGGCAAGGCGGTCGCCCATGCGGGCCTGGGCCTGACCGTGATGGGCATCGCCGCCGTCACCGCCTGGGAGGCCGAGGATATCCGCCTGGCCGAACCGGGCGACGTGATCCCCATCGGCCCCTATGAGCTGGAGTTCGAGAGCGTCGAACTCCTCCCCTTCGGCGCCCCCTTCACGGCCACCCAATGCGGCACCACCGGCGAGAGCGTCGTCAAAGGCGGCGAGGGCCGGAACTTCGAGACCACTTTTGGCCGCTTCCGCCTGATGAGCGATGGCGAGACGGTGGCGCATATGTGCCCGGAGAAACGCTTCTACCCGGTCCAGCAGCAACCCACGACCGAGGCGGCGATCAATTCCGGCCTGCTCCGCGATGTCTATGTGGTGCTGGGCGACAAGCAGGTGAATGGCGAGGCCTGGGCCGTGCGCTCCTACCACAAGCCGCTGGCGAACTGGATCTGGCTGGGCTGTCTGGTGATGTCGATCGGCGGGCTGATCTCGCTGACCGACCGACGCTTCCGCGTCGGCGCTGCGGCGCGGCGTCGGACGGCGGCCAACCCGGTGCCCGCGGAATGAGGGGGCTGGTCCTCGCCCTCCTGCTGCTCGCCAGCCCGGCCTGGGCGGTGCAGCCGGACGAGATCCTGGATGATCCGGTGCTGGAGGAACGCGCCCGCGAAATCTCCAAGGAGGTCCGCTGCCTGGTCTGCCGCAACGAGTCGATCGACGATTCCAGCGCCGGCCTGGCCCGCGACCTGCGCCTCCTGGTGCGCGAACGGGTGCTGGCCGGCGACACGGATCAGGAGGTGAAGGACTTCCTGGTGGCCCGCTATGGCGAATATGTGCTGCTGAACCCGCCGATGAATCTCGGCAATCTGGTGCTGTGGCTCTCGGGCCCGATCATCTTTATTGCGGGCCTCGGCGGCGCCATCGTCTTTCTCCGCAACCGCGCCCGCGCCGAAGCCCCCGTCACCGCCCCGCTCAGCGACGAAGAACGCGCCGAGGTGGACCGCCTGTTGAAGGGCTAGCCAGCCGCGAACCCGCGCGCCTTTCGGCGGCCTGTCCATGCCGACGCGCGGCAGGCCCGACGGGCCGCCCATGCGCTCATGAAACCGGGTGTCCGGGGCCCGGCGCTCGTCTTCCGGTTTCATTTCCCCTATCTCTCCGCTAGAGAGCGACCCAGAGTAACCCCGTATCCCGAAAAGCTTGGCGCGAGCAGATCTTGAGTGAGCGACCCCCGATACACCTGAACCGCCGCCTCTCCGTCGCCCCGATGATGGAGTGGACAGACCGGCATTGTCGGGTGTTTCACCGGCAGTTCTCGCGGCAGGCGTTGCTTTATACCGAGATGGTGACGGCCTCGGGCGTGGTGTTGGGCGAGGCGGATTGGCTCTATGCCCATGATACGGTCGAGCATCCTCTGGCCCTGCAACTGGGCGGGTCGGAGCCTGAGATGCTGGCCCGCGCCGTCGCGCTGGCGCTGCCTTTCGGGTTTGCCGAGATCAATCTGAATGTCGGCTGCCCCTCGGACCGGGTGCAATCGGGGGCCTTCGGCGCCTGCCTGATGCGCGATCCCGCGTTGGTGGCGGAGTGTGTGGCGGAGATGATCTCGGCCGCTGGCGGCGCGGACGGGCCCGAGATCACCGTCAAATGCCGCATCGGCGTCGACGATCAGGCGCCGGAGCGTGCCTTGCCGGAGTTCATCGACCGGGTGGCCGCGGCCGGAGTCCGGCATTTCGCCATCCATGCCCGCAAGGCCTGGCTGCAGGGGTTGAGCCCGAAGGAGAACCGCACCATCCCGCCGCTCGACTATGATCTGGTGGCGCGGGTCAAGGCGGCGCGGCCCGAGCTGGCGATGTCGCTGAACGGCGGCATCGGCACGCTGGCCGAGGCGCGGGCGCATCTGCAGCGGTTCGACGGGGTGATGATCGGCCGTGCCGCCTATCACGACCCGGCGGGGATATTGGGCGGGGCGGATGCGCTGATCACCGGCAAGCCCGTCCCGGAGGTCGCGCCCGAGGCGGCGGTGCGCGGCATGTTCGGCTATATCGAGACGCAACTCGGCGCGGGGGCGCGGCTCGGCCAGATCACCCGGCATATGCTGGGCGCGTTCAACGGCCGGCCCGGGGCGCGGGCCTGGCGGCGCACGCTGTCCGAAGGGGCGCATCTGCCCGGTGCCGGGCCCGAACTGGTCGAGCGGGCGCTGGCCCATGTCGCTCCGCTGGAGGCCGCCGCAGAGTGACAGCAGAGTGACAGCAGGATGACCGCGCTGAAGACCCTGGCGAAGCGGGGATGGGTGAAGTTCCCGCTCGACCCCGAACTGGCCGCCTGGGCCATTTCCGCCCGTCCGGTGGCCGAGGAGCTGCTGGCCGACCCGCAGGAGCGCGCGGCCTGGCTGCGCTGTGGCGGCACCTGGTATGCCGGGGTGAATGCCTTCCCGAACGGGCCCGACGGCTCGGTGCCCTGGCGCGTGCCGCCCCTGGCCGGGGCTGCCTTTCGCGCGGCCTGCCAGACGGTCGAGCTGGCCGAGGTCGCGCTCGACCGGGCGCAGATCTCGATCATGCTGCCGGGCTATCCCCAGCCGGATGAGACCGAGAGCGAGGCCAATTTCCGCTTTCGCCTGAACCGGGATTCGGCGCATCTCGACGGTTTGTTGAAGACCGAGCGGCGGCGGCGCTATCTGGGCGAGGTTCATGGGTTCATCCTGGGCATCCCGCTGACCGAGACCCCGCCGGATGCGTCTCCGCTGGTGGTCTGGGAGGGCTCGCACGAGATCATCCGCGCGGCGTTCCGGCTGCGCTTTCGCGATATCGCGCCGGATGATTGGGAGGCCGAGGACGTGACCGAGTTCTATGCCGAGACGCGGCGCGAGGTCTTCGCCCGCTGCCCCCGCGTGGCGGTGCACGCGCTGCCGGGCGAGGCCTATCTGGTCCACCGGCTGGCCCTGCACGGCGTGGCCCCCTGGGGGGCAGGCGGGGGATGGGCGCCGCGCATCATCGCCTATTTCCGGCCCGACCCGTTCCCGGGCAGCCCGCCGGGCTGGTGGCTGGAGCGGCCCTGACCCTCAGGGCCGCCCGGCCGGGCTCAGTTGCCCGAGTGGGTGTTCGTTGGGGCCGAGAGCCAGCGCGAGCCCGAGGAGAGCCCCATCTGCCGCTGCCGCAGCACCAGCTTGTCGCGCTGGAACGAGGTTTCGCTCAGATGGTCGAGAAAGCTCATCCCCAACAGCCCGGCCTTCAGGCTGCCCGGGCGGGCGACGGCGGCATTGACCCGCATCACCTGGATCTCGCCCACCTCGATCCGCTCGAGCCGGACAGGTGCGACGGTCGAGCGGCCATTGGCGGTGGTCACCGGCATGGTGAAGTCCAGCGCCTGGAGATTGATGCCCAGCCGGGCCGCGTCCTCATAGGGGATCAGCACCATCGACGCGCCGGTATCGACCAGAAGCCGGATCGGCTGTCCGTTGATCAGCGCATCGGCGCGGTAGTGACCGTCCCAGGCGCGGCGCAGCTCGACCTCGCCCGAGCCGCTGGAGACCGCCATCGAGGGCACGAACTCGCCATGGATCCGGCTGGCGACCCAGCGCAGATCGCCCTGATAGAGGAACCCAGCACCCAGCACGCCCAGGCAGAGGATCCAGGCGCCGGCAAAGGCCAGCGTGCGCTGGCCGCCATAAAGCAGCATGCGCAGGGCAGTGCCGACGACCAGGCCGGTCAACAGCAATGTCAGATAGACGCGGGGTCCAGGATGCCCGGGTTCGAGCATTTCGGCTGAGGGCGGGCCGGCCAGTAACAGCGCAATCGCCATCAGGCCCACAAGCAGAACAGGCCAGAAAATCATGACTACTCCTCAAAGCCCCCTGGATACTCAATCCAGCCGGTGCCTCACTCCGACTGAAGAACGCAACTGTCCCAAAATTAGGCCAGTTTGCTCGAAAACGCAATCGACCTCGGCACTCGGCGGGTCATGCGGGTTTGCGGGCCTTTCTACCGCCCCGGCGCTGGGCCAGGCGGGGGGCGCGCGTGGGCAACTCCTCCATCAGCGCGCGGCGCTCCTCGGAGCTGAGGCGCGACCAGCGGGCGATCTCCTCGCCGGTGCGATAGCAGCCGATGCAGAGCCGTGCCTCCGGGTGCAGGACGCAGATCTTGACGCAGGGGCTCTCGATCTCGTCCCGCTGCCAGAAGGCGTCGTTGCGGGCGTCGCTTTGGGGGTCGGGTTCGGTCATCTCTCGCTCGCGATTTGCGCCAGCCGGTCCAGCGCCCCCTGCAGGATATAGGCGGCCGCGAGTTTATCGATCACTTCGGCGCGACGTTTGCGGGAGGAATCCGCCTCGAGCAGCGCGCGTTCGGCGGCGACGGTCGAGAGCCGCTCGTCCCAGAACGCGATCGGCAGGGGCAGGACGCCCTGAAGATTGCGCGCGAAGGCCCGGGTCGATTGGCAGCGCGGCCCCTCCGAGCCGTCCATGTTCCGCGGCAGGCCCAGCACCACCCCGGTCAGGCCGCGCGCGGCGGCGATCTCGCCCAAGCGGGCGGCGTCGAGGGTGAATTTCTTGCGCTTGATGGTCTCCAGCCCCGTCGCCGTCAGGCGCAGCCCGTCCGAGACGGCCACGCCGATGGTCTTGGTGCCGAGATCGAGCCCCATCAGCGCGCCCGGGAACCCGGCAAAGGCGGAGACATCCTCGGCCGCGGGGGCGTTCACTGCGTGACCACGCCCAGGATCAGCGCCTGTTCGCGGACAAAGCCCGCATCCTGACCCTTCAGCGCGGATTGCGATTTCTCGAAGACCTCGCGCGCGATCTCCATATCGCCCAGCACCACGAAGGAGTTCATCAGCCGGTACCATTCCTCGGCCGAGCCGCCCTCGTTCTCCAGCCGCGCATACATCGTGTCGACCATGTTGCGGATCATCGCCGCGCGGTCCTCGGGCGCCATCTGTTCGGCGGCGGCGACATCCTCCTCGCTCGGGCCGGGCGGCGGGAGCGCCGGATTGAGTGCCGGGGCTGGGGCGTCGCCGAGGCCGAGCCGGGCGATCTCGGCCTGCACAACGCCCAGCGCGCCGCCGCTCAGCCGGTCCTGCGCGATGCCGGCGATGCGCAGCGCGTCTTCGCGGCGGTCGAGGAACATGTAGGAATTGATCAGCTGGTTCCATTTCTCCGGCGTGCCGCCCTCGGTCAGCAAGCGCTGTTCGAGGCCCGAGACCATGGTGTTGACCATCTGGTCGCGCTCGTCCGGCGTCATCTCCTCGGCGGCGGCGATCTCTTCCTCGCTGGGGCCCGGCGGCGGCAGGCCGCGGTCGCGCAGCTCGGTCGCCTGGGCCAGCATGCTGTCGAGCCAGGTCATCCAGGGCGCATCCGGCGGCGCATCGCGTTTCAGCCGCTGCCAGACATCGATGGCCTCGCCGATCATGTTGTTCTGCGCCAGCGACAGCCCGGCATAGAATCGGGCGACATGGATCTGGGGGTCGCGTTGCAGCGCCTGGCCGATGGCCTGCTCCGCCTCGGGCGAGACATAGCCGCCGGCGGCCAGCACCATCGCCTCGGCCAGGGTGGCGTAGAGATCCGCGTCAGCCTCCGCGCCCAACAGGCCGGTCAGGCGCTGGAGGACCTCGCGCGCGTCCGAGAACCGCTCCAGCCGCATATACCCTTGGGCGAGCAGGCGCAGGCCCGCCACATCGTCATGTGCGCCGTCCAGCCGCTGCTCCAGCCGCTCGATCAGGCGTTCGTATTCCGGGTCGGTCTCGGCGGGAGGACGGGCCGGGGTGGCGGCTTCGGCCTGGGCCTGGCTGGGCCGTCCGGTGGCCTGGGCAGCCACGACTTGCGGATCCGGGCGCTGGGCAAACGGCATGTCGGGCGCACCGGGCACGCCCTCGATGGCATAGAGTGCCGTGGCGACCACGGGCACGACGACCAGGGACAGCCCGGCCACCAGGCCCGAGGTCATTCGCGGCCCGGTCTCGACCGCGCCCGCCGTCTTGGCCTGGGCCGCCGACGCCAGCAGCCTGCGCGAGATTTCCGCCCGCGCCCCCTCGGCCTCGGCCGCCGAGATCGTGCCCCGCTCCAGATCGCGGTCGATCTCGCCCAACTGATCGCGGAACAGCGCCGCGTCGAACGCCGCGCGCGGTGGCGCAACCGACCCGCCGCGCAGCATCGGCAGCACGACCGCGAGACCCGTCAGCACGGCGACCCCGCCAGCGATCACAATGAACCAGAGCATACCGCCTCCCTAAACCGTGGTTGATAGAGACCTAATCAACCTGCCGCCCCCGGGCAATGGCGCGCGCTGTCGCCCGATGTCACAGCGGCGCCGTTCAGGGTTTCTCAAAAGATTTATGATGAACCGGTGGGATGACCCGTCTGAAAGGATCATGCGAGCACGGCTTCGAGGTCTTTCGAGACCGCTACAAGCCGCATATCCGCCCGCAGGGCATGATCGCGCGGACCCACACCGCCCTGCAATTGGGCGGTGAGTTCGCGCGGCGCTTCACCCTGATCCGCCGCCAGGTGCGCGAGCAGATCCAGACCTGGCCCGAGCGCATCGGCCTCTTCCTGCTCTCGGACCCGACGGTTGGCGACCGGATCGGGGAGGACGAGATCAGTCTGCTCCGGCGCCTCGCCGACGCGCATCTCGAAAGCCTGATGAATGCGCGGTTCGACGAGGCGTATTTCTCGACGCTCGAGGACAATGCGCTGTTCTATCTCTTCCTCGCCGTGCCCCACGCCACGGTGCTGGGTGCGATCAAGGATGCCAATATGCGCTCGATCGAGGCGCTCTATGACAGCCATGCCCCCGCTCATAAACGCATGGCGCTGATGACGATGGTCGATCTGCTGATGCTCGAGATGAACCAGACCCAGCGGGTCTTCATCCTCTATGACCAGATCCGGGCGGGAGAGAGCGGCGCCGATCATCTGGCGGATGTCGTCGGCGGGTCCTGAACGGGCGCGAATTGCCGCGTCGGCTTGCCTCGGGCCGCGTAACGGTCCACCATCGTCGTCAGGAGGTGCGCCGCCATGCAACGCTATTCCGAATTTGCCGTCGCCCGCGAGGCATTCCGCTATCACACCGGTTGGGAACGCGCCTGGGGCAATCCCGAGCCGAAGGGCAAATACGATGTGGTGATCGTCGGCGGTGGCGGCCATGGCCTGGCGACCGCCTATTATCTGGCAAAGAACCACGGCATCACCAATGTGGCGGTGATCGAGAAGGGCTGGCTCGGCGGCGGCAATACCGGGCGGAACACGACCATCATCCGCTCGAACTATCTGCAACCGGCCTCGGCCGAGATCTTCGAGCTGGCCCGCGGGCTCTATGAGGATCTGAGCCAGGAGCTCAACTTCAACATCATGTTCAGCCCCCGCGGCGTCCTGATGCTGGCACAGACCGAGCATGAGCTGCGTGCCTGGAAGCGGACGGCCCATGCCAACCGGCTGGCCGGGATCAAAAGCGAGATGGTGACCCCGGCCAAGGCGCAGGAGCTCTGCCCGATCCTGAACATCGACGGCCCGCGCTATCCGGTGCTGGGCGGTCTCTGGCAGCCCCGCGGCGGCACCGCGCGCCATGACGCGGTGGCCTGGGGCTATGCCCGCGCCGCCTCGGCCATGGGGGTCGACATCATCCAGCAATGCGAGGTGACGGGCATCGACGTCTCGAACGGCAAGGTGATGGGCGTGCAGACCCCCAAGGGCCCGATCAAATGCGACAAGCTGGGGATCGTGGTGGCCGGGCACACGGGCGTTCTGGCCGAAATGGCGGGCTTCCGCATGCCGGTGGAGAGCGTGGCGCTGCAAGCGCTGGTCTCCGAGCCGATCAAACCCTGCATGGACATCGTGGTGATGGCCAACACGGTCCACGGCTATATGAGCCAGTCGGACAAGGGCGAGATGGTGATCGGCGGCGGCGCGGATGGCTTCAACAACTACACCCAGCGCGGCAGTTTCCAGCATGTCGAGGAGACGGTGCGCGCGCTGACCGAGACCTTCCCGATGATCTCGCGCCTGAAGATGCTGCGCCAATGGGGCGGGATCGTGGACATGACCGGAGACCGCTCTCCGATCATCGGCAAGACGCCGGTCGAGGGCTGCTTCATCAATTGCGGCTGGGGCACGGGCGGGTTCAAGGCGATCCCAGGCTCGGGCTGGGCCACGGCCGGGCTGATCGCGAAGGGCGAAGACCCGGTGGCTGGCCCGTTCGGCCTCGACCGTTTCACCGAAGGCCGCATGATCGACGAAAGCGTGGCAGCGGCGGTGGCGCATTAATCGCCATCCAGGTGCCACATGTCCCGGGCGCGGTGCAGCATCTTCGATGATGCGCCGCAGACCCGGGACCTCCTGCTCGCGCTTGCTCGAACCCGCGGGTGAGGTGCCGGATCTGCGGAGCAGCGTCCCGCTGCACCGCGTCCGGCACGCGTGGCGCTAGGCGAGATATTCCATGCTGAGATCCCGCCAGGACGGGTTTTGGCTTTCGATCAGCGCGACTTTCCAGGCCCGTCGCCAGCGTTTGATCTGTCGCTCTCGGAGTTGCGCGGCCTCCCGGGTTTCGTGGCATTCCACATACACCAAGTGCCGGATCCTGTAGAATTGGGTATGGGCGTCGGCCTTTCCGGTTTGGTGCTGCAGGATCCGTTTGGCCAGGTCATCGGTCATCCCGGTGTAAAGCGCATTGCCGGAGCGGGAAACGAGGATGTAGACGTGATAGGCCATGGTCGCGCAGGAGGTCCCGGATCTGCGGAGCAGCATAGCATGCTGCACCGCGTCCGGGACAGGTCAGGTGCGGGGTCGATGTCCCGGAAAAGTCATCCAAGATCGCAGTTAACGGACTTTCCTGTCGATTTTGTCGCGTGACCTGTCGCGCATCCCCGCGCGACTTTATCGACCGATCTGGTCGAGATCGTAGGGCGTGGTCTGATAGATTTGATTGACCCAATTGCCGAACAGCAGATGGGCGTGGCTGCGCCAGCGGTTCTCGGGGGCCTGCGCCGGGTCGTTCTGCGGGTAGTAGTTGTTCGGTACGCCGATCGGATCACCCTTGGCGACATCGCGGTCGTATTCCTGCTTCAACGTATCAGAATCGTACTCCAAATGATTGAAAATGCAGAGAGTTCTGCGTGTCGTGTCCTCCACCAGGCAAATCCCCGTCTCGCGGCTCTCGACCAGCACCTCGACCCCGGCGGGCAGGTCTTCGGCCCGTGTCTCGGTCCAACGGCTGACCGGCACCACGAAATGGTCCGAGAAGCCGCGGAGATAGGGCGAGGCGGGCGCCCGCACCCGGTGGCGGAAACAGCCAAAGGCCTTCTCGGCCAGCGCGTGTTTCGGCACGCCGTGGAAATGGTTCAGGATCGCCTGCGCCCCCCAACAGATCGCCAGCGTGCCGTGGACATGGGTCTGCGTCCAGTCGAATACCTGCATCAGCTCCGGCCAGTAATCCACTGATTCAAAATCTAAAAGCTCGATCGGTGCCCCGGTGATGATGAACCCGTCAAAGCGCCGTGCGCGGATCTCGGCAAAGGGTTGATAGAAGGCCTCCATATGCTCTGGCGCGGTGTTCTTTGAATGGTGATCGGTCATCCGCACCAGCGTGAGCTCGATCTGCAGCGGCGTGGCGCCGATCAGCCGGGCGATCTGCGTCTCGGTCTGGACCTTCTTGGGCATCAGGTTCAACAGGCCGATCTGCAGGGGCCGGATGTCCTGGCGGACGGCGGCGGCCTCGTCCATCACCATCACGCCTTCGCGCTTCAGCACGTCATGGGCGGGCAGGGTGGCGGGAATTTTGATCGGCATGTCAGGCTCCTAGGGGGCGGAACCGGTAGATAGACCCGCGGGCGGAGGGGCGCAAGCCGTGAGCCACGGGCCCGGCGCCGGGGCGGGACACCGGCACGTCATCCGGGCGCATCGGGGCGCCCGGACTCTCAAGCCGCCATTGCCTGTGCCATGGCCGAGAGATGCCGGTGGTCCGTCCCGCAACAGCCTGACGTTACACGGAGATTCGGCAGAATGCGGCGCAGCGCGGCATAGTGTGCCGCCAGCTCCTGCGGGTTGCCATCATCCAGCACCTCCGCGCAATCCAGCTCGGCATGGCTCAGGTGCGAGGCATTGGCCTTCAGGCCCCCGATCCGGCGGAGCCAGTCGGCACCCGCCTCGAAGGCCGGCCGGAAATGGGTCGGATGCGCGCAGTTGACCATGTAATAGGCCGGCGCATGCCCGGTCGCGGCATCCACGGCCCAGATCGCGGCCGAGAGGGGGCTGCCATCCGGCAGGCGGCCATCGGTCTCGACCGTGAACGAGATGACGCTGGGCAGGCCCAGGGCGGTGGCCGCGCGGGCGATGCCGATGGCCTCGCCGATATGGGTCATGGTGATGGCCGAAATCACCTCGGCCCCGCCCATGGCCAGCGCGGCGACCTGCGGCATGTGATAGGCCTGCGCCGCGCCCGCCTGCAGTCGGTGGTGCGCCTCGTATCCATCTCCGCGCGGGCCGACACAGCCGGACAAGATGCTGGGAACATGGGGAAATTCGGAGCTGAGTGTGGCGAGCATCTCGACCGCGCCCCGGTTCACCGCAGCCAGCCGGTCCGGGTCATAGCCCAGCCGGGCGCCCCAGTCGGGGCTGGCCCGCCAGGTCGGGCTCTCGAACAGAAACCCGCAACCGGAGCGCTGGGCGATGCGGGCGAACCGGCGGTAATAGGTGCGCAAAGCCTCGCGCCCCGCCGCGCTCTCGACCAGCTCGAACGCCGCGAAATCGCGGAGCGGGATCGCCTCGTGGAACACCATCCAGGTCTCGAGCCCGCCATCCGAGAGAAAAGGCGTGCGGTGGATCTTGGTGGTAAAATTCATAGCAGTCACCTCGCCTTACAAAGGGCGGTCTGGATGAAGGAAACGGCCGGGCGCGGCGGGGCAGGAATGACCCTCAGCCGGCCCGATGGCGCCATTTTCGAGCCGCAGCCGCGTGGCGGACTGTGAAATTGTTTACAGGATGTGAAATTTTATGCCGGTTGGGTTGTTCGCAGGGGCGCCGTTTCTACCTGCCAAAGGGATATTTTGCGACAGGAGGATCCGATGCGCGCACTTACTTTCCGCCACGCCTTGGCCGGGCTGGGCCTCAGCCTCGTCGCCGGAGCGGCCCTCGCCGCCCCCGCGAAGTATGAGATCGACCCCAGCCACACCACGCTGGGTTTCTGGGTCAGCCATATCGGCTATGCCAAGACCTGGGGGCAGTTCACCGAGGTCTCCGGCAGCTTCGTTTATGACGACGAGACACAGACGCTGACCGATCTCAGCGTCACGGTGCCGACGGCGAGTGTGAACACCCATCACGAAGCCCGCGACGGCCATGTGAAGAACGCTGATTTCCTGGATGTGGGCGCGCATCCGCAGATGACCTTTACGGCGACGGGCGGAGAGGTCACCGGCGACAATACTGGAAAAGTGACCGGTGACCTGACCCTTCTGGGCATCACCAAGCCGGTGACGCTGGACGTGACGTTGAACAAGGTCGGCCCCTATCCCTTTGGTCACAAGAAGGAAACCATGGGCATCTCGGCCCGCGGGACGGTCAAACGCTCGGAGTTTGGGATGACCTATGCGCTGGGCGGGATCGTCGGCGATGAGGTCGAGATCGTTGTCGAGATGGAAGCGATCAAGGCCGAGTGATCCGGTCTGACAGCGGCGCTGGGTGGATGCCCCTGGCGCCGCTGGACCATGGACTGCATGCGGGGCGGCACGCCCCTTAGACGGCCGCCTCCAGCGCCGTCAGGATCGCCTCGATATCGGCCTGCGGGTTCGCCGCCACATTGCGCATCCAGGTCGTCTCGCCCAGCCGGGCGGTGGAGGCGAGGCCGTTCGGAAGGTCCTGCAAGATCTCCTCCGTCGGCTTCGCGGCAGATCTCCACAGCACCACGCCGCTGCGGTTGGGGGCGTAGAGGATCAGGTCGTCCCGGCCGTCGACCCAGGCCGCCAGCCGCTCCGCCATCTCCATATTCGCCTCGATCCGTGCGGCGAGGCCCGCGCGGCCCCAGGCCAGCAGCGTGGCGAGCAGGGGGGCTGCGGTTGCACCATGCGAGCCGAGCACGCCGATATTGGGCCGGTCGAGATATGCGCCGCCAAAGCTCAGCGCCTGGTGGGCCGCGGCGCTGTCGCGGAACATCACCAGGGCGGATTCCTTGGGTTGATACAGCCACTTATGGGCCGAGACCGCCACGCTGTCCGCCGTCTCGATCCCGTCCAACCGCTCGGCATAGCGGGTCAGCCGCAGCGGGCCGGCCCAGGCGGCGTCGACATGGGTCCAGGCGCCGCGCAGCGCCAAGGGGTCGATCGCCCCCGCGCTGGTGGTCCCCGCCGTGAGCACGAGGCAGGCGGCGGAGAGATCGGGCAAATCTCTGCTCGCCATGGCCCCGTAGGCATCCACCGGCAGCTCGATCACCTCCAACCCCAGGATATGCGCGGATTTGCGGACCGAGAGATGCGCGGCGGCGGAGGTCACCACCTGCCGGATGCCAGCGATCTCGCGCGCGGCCCAGAGGGCGGTGAGATTGGCCAGCGTCGCCCCCGGCACCATATGCCCGCCATCCATGCCGAAGGCGGGGGCCACCCAGTCGATCACCCGCTCCTCCACCGGGCCTGCGACCGGAGAGGTCGCTGGATGCAGCAGGTTCTGGTTCAGCCGGGAAGCCCATTGCGTGACCGCCCATGTGATCCAGGGCGTCGGCGGGTCCATATGCGCCAGCGCATGGGGCGTGCCCAGATCGGCGGCATGGCCCAGCATCCCCGGGGCGAGCGCGTTCAACGCCGCACGCTCGCCCAGTCCTTCCTCGGGCAGGGCATCCGGCAGGTCGAGCTTGCCCGGCGAGGGGTTGCGCATCAGCTCCAGCGCCTGGGTCAGCCCGATGGCGTTGGGGGCGAAGGCCGCGTCGCTCATGCGTCTCCTCGTGTCTTGCGGTCGATGGCCTCGGCGATCAGCGCATCGAAATCGGCGGGCGTCTTCACCGCTTCGATCTCGTGCGCCTCGATGCTGACGCCCCAGCGCCGGGCCATCGCGTCGTAGCGGGGCAGGCGGCGTTGCAGCAACCTGCGGAACCCCCAGGCGATGAAATGGTCCGGATCGACGCGCGCCTCGCGCTCGCCCGTCTCGGCGAGGTACTCGGCCCAGAACTGGCGCAGCACGTCTTCGGGATAATACATCGGCTTGGGAGCGTTGAGGAAGCGCGCGACCAGTGCCTCCTCCAGCGCCTCGGTCCCGCGGATCTGGACCAGCAGGACCTGCTGCGCCAAGGCCGACATCACCCGGTCCTCGGGGTCGTCGGGATCCACCACTTCGCAGATCGACCCGCCCGTGTCGCAGAGGAAATGCCGATAGCCATAGATCTCGCGCGCCTTGGCGATGAAGGCGCCGGTGTCGCGCAGCGCCTTGACCTCGGCATCATGGTGCTGGCGCTGGCGCCGGACATATTCCTCGAAGGGAATGCCGCCCTTCTCCGGATTGCCGGGCTTGCCGAGATAGGTCGAGAGCGGGTCGAGGTTCTCGAAGGTGATGTTCGAGGCGATATAAATCGAGTCGGTCTTCAGAAGCTGGCGCAGGAACGGGTTGCGCATCGCCTCGCGCTTGAAGTTGTCGACGATATGCTCGCCCATATACCGGGTGCCGATGCGGAAATCGACCGAGTAGTGGAACCATTCCGCCTCGGCCCGCAGCATCTGAGCCGTGCAGGTCTTGCCAAGGCCCGACATGCCGAACAGGGCCACCGCCTTCTGCGGCGCGTCGAGATAGGCCCGAGCGCTGGTATAGATCATGAAACACCCTCCGATCTCGCGGGTGCTACGCCCCGCCGCGCGGTCAGGCAAGGGGGAAATGTCAGGGGGTGACGGGCCTTGGAGGCGTCTCGGAGACGCCCGGCGCCGGTCTGTTGCAGGCGGCTCGTGGACCTCCCAGGCATCGGGCCAGGCATCGGGCAGACGCGTTCAGCGCCGTGCCAGCCGATGGGCGAGGCTGAGCCCCGCGCCCCCGAGCAAGGCGAAGAGACTGCCGGCCAGCAGCATGGCCTCGTAACCGCTCCAGCGCCAGAACAACGCGCCCAGAAACGGGGCCAGCGCGAAGCTGGCCAGATAGGGCAGGGCCATCCAGCTCAGCATCCGGGCGATCCCGCTCTGCCCCAGCAATTCCGCCGTGACCACGGGTTTGAGGATCGAAATCAGCCCATAGGCCGCGCCGTGCAGGATCACCGCGGCGAAGATCAACGCGGGCATCCAGGGACTGGCAAGGAGCAGAAGGGCGGCCGCCGCCACCCCGCCGAAGGAGACCTGCGCGACCGTCAGGCTTTCGACCCGGTCCTCGAGCCGCATCATCGCGACCCGCCCCACGACCTGCATCGGACCGATCAGCGCGGCTGCCAGCACGGCCAGCGCCGGGGCCGTGCCGCGCGCGTCGAGCAGGGGGAGGAGATGGGTGAGCAGCATGCCATGGCTGAGCGCCATCATCGGGAAGGCAAGACCGAGGGTCAGAGCGACACTGCGGCGGGTGCGGGCCGGGGTCTCCTGGCCTTGCGGCATCGACACGGGGGGAATGGCCCTGCTCTCGATCCGCCGGGTGCCGAGATAGGCGAGCGGGGCGGCGACAAGCACCACCAATCCGGCAAAGCCATAGGCGGTGCCCTGCCAGCCGAGGGCCGCGGTGGAGACGGCCCCTCCGGCAAAGGCCAGAGCGGAGGCGAAGCCTGCGACCAGGGTGATCAGCGTGATCGCCCGGCGGGCCGCCGCCCCTTGCGCGCGGCTGAGCATCGCAAAGCAGGGTTCGTAAAGCGCGGTGGCGTGGCAGAGGCCGATGCCGATCCAGAGCGCGTAGAACGCCTTCTGGGTCGTCGCAGCGGGCAGGAGGGCGATCAGAGCCCCGCCCAGCGCCGTGCCACCACCGAACAAGTAACGCGCATGCCCCGCCTCGATCAGCCGCCCGGCCAAGGGGGCGGCGAGGCCCGAGGCGAGCACCGCCAGGGTCAGCGCGAGTGTGATCTCGGTCCGCGACCAGCCGAGGCTGCGCTCCCACTCCAGCAGTAGGGCGGCGAAGATGTAGTAGAGGCCCGCCCAGGCAAGGGTCTGCGCGGTGGCGAGCATCCAGATGGCGGGCCAATCCGCCGGGCGGCTTGGGCTTGGCATGGTGCGAGCATGGCCCAATCCGGCACGGACGGAAAGCGCCGCCCGCCCGCTCCTCCCATGCACCGTTGCGCGTGTTGCCTCTGCCGCGCTGGCCCACCCACCCCGGAGCGGGCGGGCGGCGCGGCGCATTGCAGATTACTTGGCGACGGCGTCGACGGATTTCTGCAGGATGGCTTCGGCCTCGGCCTTGTCGCCCCAGCCGATCACCTTGACCCATTTGCCGGCTTCGAGATCCTTGTAATGCTCGAAGAAATGCTTGATCCGATCGCGGGTTTTCGAAGGAATGTCCTCGAGATCCTGGATGCCGGCCTGGAACGGGTCGACCTTCTCGACCGGGACGGCGATCAGCTTGTCATCCATCCCGCCATCGTCTTCCATCTTCAGCACGCCCACGGGACGGCAGCGGATGACGACGCCCGGGGCGAGGTCGAAATCGCACAGCACCAGCACATCGGTCGGGTCGCCATCGTCATGCAGCGTGTTCGGCACGAAGCCGTAATTGCAGGGATAGAACATCGGCGTATTGACGATGCGGTCGACGAAGACGGCGCCCGAGTCCTTGTCGATCTCGTATTTCACGGGCGCGCCGCCGCCTGCGCCACCGGTGATCTCGATCACCACATTGATGTCGGAGGGCGGGTTCTTGCCAGCCGGGATTGCGTCGAGGTTCATGGGAGTTGCTCCTGCCTGATGGGACGGGTGTCGCGCGGGCGCCTAGCACGGGGCAGGAGGGGCGGCAATGGACAGATCGCCGCGAGGCGGGGTCAGGGGAAGGCGCAGAGCGCGTCCACCGCCACCGCCCTGCGGACCATCGCAGCCGCGGCGACGGCAAGGCCCAGGATCATTTCGGAGTGGACATCGGATCTGGTCACCGCGTGGCGGTCAAGATGGGTGAGGGCCTTGTCAATCGAGCTAAATTGCTCGCCGATCTTCCCGAACCCCGCCCGAAATTGCGTTACGAACCGGTCCGGTTTCGCGACGATCCGGTCACCGTCGCCGCGTCGCAGAAGCAAATGGCAGACCGGTTAAGCTTCCACCTTCGCGGCATCATACGCGGCCAGCACCGCATCCCAGGCGAGCAGGATCGAGGCATGGCGGTTCTTGTAATCGCGCGCCGGGCGCAGGTTCTCCAACTCCTCGAAGGGCGCCCCCGGGGCCGCGCCATCGGTCTTGATCAGCGCGTGGAGCTCGTCGCGGCCTTGCTGCAACTCCTCGCGGGACCGGCCGATGACGTTCGCGGCCAGTACGGCCGCCGAGCTTTGTCCCAAAGCGCAGGCCTTCACGTCCTGAGCGAAATCGCTGATCCGCCCCTCGCTGAGCGCCACATCCACCGTGATCGTCGAGCCGCAGAGCGGCGAGCGCTTCATGGCGCTGCCATCCGGCGCCTCGAGGCGGCCGGTCCGGCTGATTCCGGCGGCCAGCGCCAGGATCTTCTGGGAATAGAGCTTCATCAGATCTTGCTCGACGGCGCTCATCTTGTCCTCCCGCATTGCTGCTTGGGTCGTCTGACTGCGTCCCGTTGCGCCTAGATAGCGCCGCTCGGGCCTGTATAAAAGGGCGTTCGCTGCAGGAAGGCCAAACCCATGTCAGATCCCTCGATTTCCCTCGACACGCTGCAATATGATGCACGCGGTCTGATCCCCGCCATCGCGCAAAGCGCCGCTTCGGGCGAGGTGTTAATGATGGCCTGGATGAATGCCGAAAGCCTGGCCGAAACATTGCGGACCGGGCAGGTGACCTATTGGTCTCGCTCGCGCCAGCAATTATGGCGCAAAGGCGCGACCTCGGGCCATACGCAACGGCTGGTGGATCTTCGCATCGATTGCGACCGGGACTGTCTGCTTCTGGTGGTCGAGCAGACCGGCGCGGCCTGCCATACCTATCGTCGGACCTGTTTCTACACGGCGCTGCGCGACGGGGCCGAGGTGGAACTGATGAAGCCGGAATTCGAACCGACGCCGTCTGAATGAGCGTCTCTCCGCCCTGGGAGGAACGGCTGTCGCGCGCTTCGCTGCGTGGCATCGCGCTGGGGCTTTTGGTTGGCACCATCGGCGGGGCCCTGGCAGATTGGGCGCATGTGCCGCTGGCCTGGATGCTGGGGGCGTTGTTCCTGACCATGGCGGCTTCGCTGGCCGGCGCGCCGGTGAATGTGCCGACCTGGCTGCGCCAATATTTCATCGTGCTGCTGGGCTTGTTCCTGGGGGAGAGTTTCGACCATCTGACCTTGGCGGAACTGGCCCGCTGGCCGATCTCGATCCTGGCCGCGATCCTCTATGTGCCGGTCGCCGGAGGGGTGGCCTATCTGTTCTACCGCCATGTTGCGCGCGAGAGCCGGGCGACAGCGATCTGTGAGGCGGTGCCAGGCGGGCTGACTGCGGTGGTCCTCCTCTCCGAGAGTCTGGGCGCCGATCAGCGGGCCGTGGCGCTGTCGCAATCGCTGCGAATCTCCATCGTCGTCCTGCTGGCGCCGCTGATTGCCTTCGGGTTTCTGGGCCTGCCCGCGCCGGATGACAGCCTGTTCGAGGGGCAGAAGATGGTGGACCCGACCGGGTTCACCCTGCTCTTGGGCGGCTCGGTCCTTGCCGTCTGGACGCTCGGCCGGGTTGGCCTGCCGCTTCCCGCCCTGGTCGGGCCGATCTTCGTCTCGGCGGGGCTGCGGATGACCGGGCTGGTCGAGGGCGCATTGCCGCATTGGCTGATCGAGGTCGCGCTGGTCGTCATGGGCGCCTCGATCGGGTCGCGCTTTGCCGGCGTGGCGCTGCACCGTTGGGCCGAGGTGGCGGCGCTGACCCTGGTCGGGACGCTAATCCTGATGGCGGTGTCGCTGGTCTTCGCCCTGGCGATCTCGGCTCTGACGGGCCTCGACCTGATGGCCGTGCTGCTCGCCTATGCCCCGGGGGGCGTTGCCGAGATGAGCCTGATCGCCCTGGCCATCGACGCAGATCCCGGCTTTGTCGCAGTGCACCACGTCACCCGGATCGTCTTCATCCTGGTCGCCTTCCCCCTTTTCGCCGCCTGGTTGCTACAGCGCGGCGCCAGGACCGAGGCTGCAGGAAAACCGGGCTCTGATTAACCGCCTGACGGAGGCAACCGGGCGCCAACGCGCTTCCCCCGGAAGCGCCAGCATCGTGTATGCGCCCCGCATGGGGCGCATTCCGTTTGCCTCGTCTGTGAGGAAGGTCAGCCGATCCGCGCCAGGGCGTGGCGTTTCTTGCCCGCGGTCAGCTTGATCTCTCCGGCCAGACGATCCGCGTCCAGCATCAGACCCGGATCGCTGACCACTTCATCGTCGATCTGCGCTCCGCCGCCCTGGATCAACCGCTTCGCCTCTTTGCCCGAGGCCGCCAGCCCGGTCCGCACGAAGAGCTGCGCCGCCGAGATGCCGCCGCCGATCTCCTCCAGCGTGAAGCTGGTGACGGGCAGATCCGCGCCCGCCCCCCCGGCCTCGAATGTCTCGCGCGCCGTCGCCTCGGCCTTGGCCGCCGCGTCCGCGCCATGGGCCAGAGTGGTCACCTCATTGGCCAGCCGCACCTTGGCCGCGTTGACCTCCTGGCCCTCCAGCGCCTCCAGCCGCGCGATCTCGTCCAGCGGCAGTTCGGTGTAGAGCCGCAGGAACCGCCCCACATCCGCGTCCATCGTATTGCGCCAGAACTGCCAGAAGTCATAGGCGCTCAGCATATCCGCGTTCAGCCAGACAGCGCCGGAGGCGGATTTGCCCATCTTCGACCCATCCGCCTTGGTCAGCAGCGGCGAGGTCAGGCCAAAGACCTGTGCCTCGCTCATCCTGCGGCTCAGTTCGATCCCGTTGACGATATTGCCCCACTGATCCGACCCGCCCATCTGGAGCAAACAGCCATAGCGCCGGTTCAGCTCCATAAAGTCATAGGCCTGCAGGATCATATAATTGAACTCGAGGAAGCTGAGCGATTGTTCGCGGTCCAGCCGCGATTTGACACTCTCAAAGCTCAGCATCCGGTTGACCGAGAAATACCGCCCCACATCGCGCAGAAAGGGCAGGTATTCCAGCCCGTCCAGCCACTCGGCATTGTTCGCCATGATCGCCTGATCAAAGTCGATATAGTTCGAGAAAACCCCTTTGATCCCAGTGATGTTCGCCGCGATCTGGTCATCGGACATGAGGCTCCGCTCATCCGCCCGAAAGCTCGGATCACCGACTTTCGAGGTCCCGCCGCCCATCAGAACAATCGGCTGATGCCCCGTCTTCTGCAGCCAACGCAGCATCATGATCTGAATGAGACTGCCCACATGCAGCGAGGTCGCCGTCGCATCGAACCCGATATAGCCCGGCACAGTCCCCGCCATCAGAGCGGCATCAAGCCCCCCCAAATCCGTACAATCGGCCAGGAACCCCCGGTCGATCATCACCCGCAGAAACTCTGATTTCGGCTGGTCCGACATCACACGCCCTCCTATGGTCGCGGCGAGATAACGCGGGCAGGGCGGAAAGGGAAGAGCATGATCGATGTCGGCCCCGGCAAACCGGTCTGGTCCTTTGGGGTGATGACGGGGACATCGATGGATGGGATCGATGTGGCCCTGTTGAAGACCGATGGAGAAACGGTGGGGACCTTTGGGCCAACCTTCTCCCACGAGATCCCGGCAAAGAAGGTCGCGATCATCCAAGACTGTATTGAGCGTGTGAAGACGACCCCGACCTGGCGGCTCAAACAGCGAAACTCTTGGCCCGAATGGTTGTATGAAGCCGATTTCGCCATGTCTGGGATTACCTACGACTTCATGGAAATAATGAGGTTTTCGCAATTAGATTATTCCGAGAAACCCCAGGAGCCGGCTTGGGAGGAAATCCGGCAGGACTGGTCCCAGACCTGCTCTGGCGTTCATGGTCAGACTGTGACCCATCGGCCCGAGGAGGGGTTTACCCTGCAAATCGGACAGCGAGATTGGTCGCGGGGAATAGGGCGGCCATTTTGCCATCAATCATCATACTTCTCGAAGCGCACAACCGATGTGACGGGGTTCCGGGAAGACGACCTCAGATATGGGGGCGAGGGCGCGCCGCTTGCCCCGTTCTATCACTTCGCGCTTGCCAAACATATCGCCGCCGATGCCCCGCTCGCCTTCCTCAACATCGGCGGTGTTGCGAATGTCACCTGGGTCGATCCGGTGAAGGCATTGCCGGAGGAGGCGGGGGCGCTGCTCGCCTTTGACACCGGGCCGGGGAATGCTTTGGTGAATGACTGGATGCAGCGGCATACCGGTGAGGCGATGGACCGGGATGGGGCGGCGGCCTCGAAAGGCCGGGTCCATCGAGATCGGTTGGGGTCCAATTCAGCGCGGGCGTATTTGGAGCGGGTGCCGCCCAAGTCTCTCGACCGGAACGATTTTGCCGCCGTGCTCGCCGCGATGGAGGGGCTGTCGGTCGCGGATGGTGCGGCGACCCTGACCGCCTTTACCGTGGACTGCGTGGTCGAGAGCCTGCGCCACATGCCCACCCCTCCGACCCGCTGGTTGATCTGCGGAGGCGGACGACGGAACCTCACCATGATGCGGATGCTGGCCGACCGCCTCGACGCTCCGGTAGACCCGGTCGAGGCCGTGGGATTGGATGGCGATATGCTCGAGGCACAAGCCTTCGCCTTCCTCGCCGTCCGGGTGCTGCGCGGTCTGCCGACCTCGGCCCCCTCGACCACCGGCTGCCGCGAGCCGGTCTGCGGCGGCAAGATCTGGTCTCCCTGACCCTCGCCCCCGCCCGTCATCATCGAGTGGCACCGTCACCGCGAGGCGCCGTCCCGGGCTTGACCCGGGACCTCTACCAGTCGCTTCAGGCCGCGTCGGTCAGATCGCCCCGCGCGGGATAGTCGTTCTCGACCACGAACTTCAACCCGCCCAGCAGCTTGCCGAAATCGGGCCGGGTAAAGGGTGCGCTCTGCGTCTGGGCGAAGAAGATCGTGCCGTCGGGCTTTACCACGAACAGGCCCGGCTCGGCGA
>JBCBIS010000030.1:0-27321 GCA_038524325.1 Pseudomonadota bacterium | reverse complement strand
GTTCGGGCGCGATGCGCTGTTCGACCTGCTGCGCCAGGAGGGTGTGGATGTGAAATATTTCCGCGACATCTCCGGCTCGGTCAAACAGCTCTTCGAATTGGAAGCGCCAGAGGAAGCGGACGAGGCGGATATCTGATGCGCTGGCTCTGGCAGACCCTGGCAAGGATCGCTGCGTGGATCAGCCCGGTGGCCTGGTGCGATGCCTGGCTGTTGAAAAACGCGCCGGTCGTCTGGCGCACCCGGGTCCTCCACGTCCTGTGGTATACGGCGCTGCTCTATGGTCTTTTGCGGGTCCTCGGTCTCCGGCTCGATTTCACGGTCGAGACGATCTGGGATGCGGATGAGTTGAACAATCTCGTGCTGGCCATCCTCGCCCTTTCCGCTCTGGTCGGGCTGGTTTGGTATGGCCGGTTGCGGCGCACCCCGATGGGCGATCTGAAGCTGCGGCCGGTGATCGTCACGCTCCTGCTCTATACGATCTGCACCTATCCGCTGTTGACCCTTCCCCACGCCATCACCCAGCCCTTGGCCGAGACCTATGCCCGGCTGTCCGACCGTGAAACGATCAATGATCTGATTGTCGAGATAAACCGGCCGGTCTTTTTTCTGATTTGCGAACAACCGGGCGTGGAACCGGAGGGCTTGCTGGCGAGGAAAGACTCGCTGCAGCGGGTCGGGTTCGATCTGCGGGAGTACCGCTCCAGTCGCGAGATCTGCCCGAGCGGCACGCCGTTCTCGATCGTCACCCCAGATCGGGACCGCGATTTCGACGGGGTCGAGCTGCGCTCTCACGTTATGGTCCTGAACGACGCGATGAACCGGCAGGACGGCCTGGATGGCGGCAGTTTTATGAGCCTGTTCTCGGCCAACCGGCTGTTTCTATCGGTCCTGATCGCTGCTGTCATACTGTCGCTGAGTTCCCGGGTCACCCTGGGCGCGCCGACGCGGGGGATCGATCCGCTCCGCGATCTCCACACCTGGTTCGAGGGGCGGTTTCCAGAGCTTGCCCACGCCAATATCCGCCTCAACCGCGCGCTGATCCGCGACCGCCCCTGGCTCTGGTCGCTCCGCCTCGAGGTCGCGCTGCCCTATGCCACCGCCTTCGTCGTTGCGGCAATGCTGTTGCCGGAGTTCATCGAGTGGCTGGTGGATCAGCCCATGGCCGAGCGTTTGGCCGGCCTGATCGGCGAATTCTGGATGGGGCTGAGCATTTTCCTCGCCGTCAGCGCCGCCTTCTTCGCGGCATTCCTCGCGATTGCACGGCTCCAGCGGCAGCGGATGCCGGTGCTCACCAGCAGGCGCGATCATGTCGCTGCAATCTGTTGTTTCTTCCTGCCATCCCTGCCAGCCATCCTGTTGATTGCGGGGTTTCTGGAGACGGATGCCGGGGACATCGCCGGGTTGGCCTTTGGCTTGCAGGTTGTCTTCTACTGGTTCAGCGTCGTGTCCTATCTCTGCCTGCTGATGCCGTTTGGCGTCGCGTTCCGGCGTCTGCTTCTGTTCGCCATTGGTGTGATCGCAGCCGGTCTGGGCAATGCGGCGTTGGTGATGGCTTTGCCCAGTCGCCTGCAGGATCCGCTCATTTTCGGCCCGTTCGCCCTCTACCTCATCTGCTATCTGGTAATGCTGAGATATTGGTGGTGGCCGACGCGTAAATTCCGTGCCCGCTTTGTGGAGATCCTGGCGAGCCATATGATGTTCTGCGCGGTCTTGATGCCGGTGATCCTGGGGGTCTCGTTGCTCTACGTGCTCCTGCCTTCGGGCGTGTCGCGCGCCGTGGAGGAGATCTTGTCGCTGGTCTGGGCGTTGCTCGCGTTCCTCTTCATCCTCTTCGTGGCGAATATCCCGGCCTATGATCTGCTCCGTCGCGCTCATGCGCAGCCGCCGAGGGCGGGCTGATGGCGCATCCGGCGCTCACCGAAATCGAGGACCTGGTCGCTGAGGGCGCATTCGAGGAGGCCGTGCAGCGGCTGCGCGATTTCGCCTCCAGCCAATTGGGCAAGCCGACGGCGCTGACCCACCAGTTCCAGCAATATTACGACATGTCCCTGACGCTCTCGGCCGAGCAGTCCGGTCTGTCGCGCAACCGGATGATGGGGCTGCTGCGGGAGGAGGACGCGCAGCTGCAACAGCGCCAGCTCCTCCACCGCCTGCTCCAGCTTTCGCGCAGCTTCGCCCGCGCCGTGACCGATGCCGAGACCAAGACGGCGGCACCGCTGCCGGTGGCGGAGCCGGACCTCTCGCGCCAGCCCAAGATCTCCACCGTGCCCGAGAAAGTCTGGGGCCGCGACAACCTGCAGAGCATCAGTTGGCTCGCCCAGGGTCTGGCCAGTTCGGCGGCGATCTGCCGGGTGATCACCTCGAAAAGCATCGGCACCGGGTTCCTTCTGCCCGGCGGCTTCGTGCTGACCAACAATCATGTCGTGCCGTCCGCGGAGTTGGCCGCCGATGCCGATCTCGAGTTTAATTTCGAGCGCGATATCGAGGGGCGGATGCGTCGCTCCAGCCTCTATCCCGTCGACCCCGGTGTCTTTGCCACAGATGCGACGCTGGACTATACCCTGCTCAAGGTCGGGGCGGCGCCGGAGGAGGAGCCACTCTCGCGCTGGGGGCATGTCACCCTGGGCCAGGGGCGCAAGGTCGAACTGGGCGACCCCGTCACCATTATCCAGCATCCCGATGGCGGCGAGAAGCGGATCGCCCTCACCTCGAACGATGTCGTCTATGTCGACGCGCCGCGGCTGCTCTATCGCACCGATACGAAAAAGGGATCGAGCGGCGCGCCGGTCTTCAACGAGGCCTGGGAGGTTGTCGCCCTCCACCGCGCCGGCGGACATATCGAGGTGGGCGATGCGGGCGACAAGATCTATGCCAATGAGGGGATCCTGATCGACCACATCCTTGCCCATCTGGAGCAGGTCGATCCCGGCCTCGCCGCCCGGCTCTGAGGCCGGTCCCGGCTGAGCCCACGCAAATTTTCTCCCCCCTCGGCGCAGATGCGTGGTGCCAAAGCGCTCGGTTTCTGGTTTTGATCGCTGAGAGGGATGACGGGCCCAGCCCGCGCAAGACAGGGAGACTGCAATGACCTTCAAATCGCTACTGATGGCCGCCATGCTCACCGGGTTGGGCGGCGCAGCCCTGGCCGATGGTCATGCCACCAAGGTCGGGATGATCACAACTTTGTCGGGGGGCGGCGCGGGCCTCGGCATCGATGTGCGCGACGGGTTCCTGCTGGCCCTGAAGCAATCGGGCCGCGACGACATCGACCTCGTGATCGAGGATGACCAGCGCAAGCCGGATATCGCCGTGCAACTCGCCGACAAGATGATCCAGGCCGAGAAGGTCGATGTGCTGACCGGCATCATCTGGTCGAACCTGGCCATGGCCGTGGTGCCCGCGGCGACGGCGCAGGGGAAGTTCTACCTCTCGCCCAATGCCGGCCCTTCGGCCCTGGCGGGCAAGGGGTGCCATCCGAACTATTTCAATGTCGCCTGGCAGAACGACAATCTGCACGAGGCAGCCGGCGCCTATGCCAAAAGCGCGGGCTACAAAAACAGCTTCATCCTCGCCCCGAACTATCCGGCGGGCCAGGACGCGCTGACCGGCTATAAACGCTTCTATCAAGGCGCGCTGGCGGGGGAGATCTTCACCAAGCTCGGTCAGACCGACTACGCCGCCGAGATCGCGCAAATCCGGGCCTCGGGGGCAGACAGCGTGTTCTTCTTCCTGCCGGGTGGGATGGGGATTTCCTTCCTGAAGCAATATGCCGATAGCGGGCTGGACCTGCCCGTGGTCGGGCCTGCCTTTTCCTTCGATCAGGGCATCCTGCAGGCGGTTGGCGCGGCAGCGCTGGGCGTCGTGAACACGTCGCAATGGAACAAGGATCTCGACAACGCGGTGAACGCGGCCTTTGTCGACAGTTTCCAGGCCGCGTATGGTCGGCTGCCCTCACTCTATGCCAGCCAGGGGTTCGATACGGCCAATCTGTTGATCTCGGCGCTGGACAAGGCCAAGCCCGCCAATGCCGATGCGTTCCGCGCGGCGCTGAGAGCGGCTGATTTCGCCTCAACCCGGGGGGAGTTCGCCTTCGGCCCCAACCACCACCCGGTGCAGGACATCTATGTGCGTGAAGTCATTCAGGAGGGCGATGTTTTCACCAACAAGATCATCGGCACCGCGCTGACCGGTCATTCGGATGCCTATGCCGCCGAGTGCAAGATGTAAGAGACCCGGGCCCCGGGCGCTGCCCCGGGGCCGTGCCGGCACATGTCCACACTCCTTCTCGTCGAGCAGGTCCTGAACGGGCTGCAATTCGGGGTCATGCTGTTCCTGATGGCGGCGGGCCTGACGCTGATTTTCGGCGTGATGGGGCTGATCAATCTGGCGCATGGCTCGCTCTATATGATCGGCGCCTTTGCCGCGGCAGCGGTGGCGGCGCTGAGCGGGTCGTTCCTGCTGGCCCTGGCCGCGGCGTTGGCGGCCGGGGCGGCGGCCGGGGCGCTGGTCGAGATCCTGGTGATCCGGCGGCTCTATGACAAAGACCATCTGGATCAGGTGCTGGCGACCTTTGCGCTGATCCTGATCTTCTCCGAGGGCACACGCTGGGCCTTTGGCTCGTTTCCGCTGTTCCTCGATGTCCCGCCCGCCCTCTCGGGCCCGGTCAGCCTGCCGGGCGGGATCCAATACCCGCTCTATCGCCTGGTCCTGATCGGCATCGGTCTGGCCGTGGCGGCGGGGCTGAGCATCCTGATCACCCGCACCCGGATCGGGGTGCAGATCCGGGCCGGCGAGAACGACCGCGAGATGATTGCTGCACTGGGCGTCGATATCTCCCGGCTCTATACGCTGGTCTTTGCGCTGGGGGCGGCGCTGGCCGGGTTGGCGGGCGCCTTGGTCGGTGCGATCCAATCGGTGCAGGTGGGGATGGGAGAGCCGGTGCTGATCCTCGCCTTCGTGGTGATCGTGATCGGCGGGATCGGCTCGATCAAGGGCGCGCTGATCGGCAGCCTTCTGGTCGGGCTGACCGACCGTCTGGGCGGGATCTTTCTGCCCGAGGCGCTTAAGCTGGTCACCGACCCGGCCAGCGCCGCTTCCATCGGCTCGGCGCTGGCCTCGATGGCGATCTATGTCCTGATGGGGGCCGTGCTGATCTGGCGACCGACCGGCCTCTACGGAGCACGGGCATGATCCGTGAACCCTGGCTGAACGCTGCTGCCCTCGCGCTGCTTGTGGCGATCCCCCTCTGGGCGCAATGGGCGGGCGAGCCCTTCACCATCACCCTTATGACCCGGGCGGTGATCTTTGCCATCGCTGCCGTCGGGCTGAACATAGCCCTGGGTCTGGGGGGGCTGGTCAGTCTGGGCCATGCTGCGTTCTTTGGCCTTGGCGGCTATGCCATGGGGATACTGGCTTTCCACGCGCAGACTTACTCACCGCTGGCCGAATGGCCGCTGCTGATCGAGGGCACCAAGTCGATGCCCGTGATCTGGCTGGTCGCGGTTCTGGTCTCGGCCCTGGCCGCCTTGGGAATCGGCGTGCTGTCGCTGCGCACATCGGGGGTCTATTTCATCATGATCACGCTCGCCTTTGGGCAGATGTTCTTCTATTTCGCGATTTCCTGGCCAGCCTATGGCGGTGAAGACGGTCTCTCGATCTATCTGCGCAACGGGTTTCCCGGGCTGAACACGCTGGATCCGATCCAGTTCTATGGTCTTTGCCTCGCGCTGCTTCTGGTGGTGCTGATCGGGACCTGGAGGCTTGCGAAGTCGCCCTTCGGCCTCGCCCTTAACGCGGCCCGGCAGTCCGAGCAACGGGTCGAGACCATCGGCCTCGATCCGACCCGCCTGCGCCTCGTCGCCTTCGTCATCTCAGGCGCGATCACGGGCCTGGCGGGGGCCCTGTTTGCCGATCTCAACCGCTTTGTCAGCCCCGCCATGTTCAGCTGGCAGACCAGCGGAGAGATCATGATCTTCGTCATTCTCGGCGGGGTCGGGCGCCTGTTCGGGCCGGTCTGGGGCGCGCTCGCCTTCGTTGCGCTCGAGCATTGGTTGGGCGGGCTGAGCGAATTCTGGCATATCTATCTCGGTTTCCTCCTCCTGCTCGTGGTCTTGTTCGGGCGAGGCGGGTTGGTCGGGATCGCGTCGGGGCGGGCGGCGACCCATGGCTGAGCCGATCCTTGAGACCCGCGGCCTCTCCAAAGGCTTCGGTGCGATTGCTGCGTGCCGGGAGGTTTCCCTGACGCTGCGCCCAGGCGAGATCCATGCGTTGATCGGGCCGAACGGGGCGGGAAAATCCACTTTGATCGGCCTGATCTCTGGCGCGCTTCGCCCCGATGCGGGCGAGGTGCATCTGATGGGCCGCGCCGTCACCGGGGCAGGGGTCGCGTCCCGTGCGCGGGCAGGCCTCGGCCGGACCTTCCAGATTTCTGCACTGGCGATGGAGGACACGGTTCTCGAAAACGCCCTGCTCGGTTCGTTGGGGGCGGAGGGGCGGCCCTGGCGCTTCTGGCAACCGGCCTTGCAGGACGGGCGGCTGCGGCGGCGGGCCGAGGCCGCGCTCGACCGGCTCGGCCTCTCGCATCTTGCCAGCACCCGAGTGGGCGAACTCAGCCACGGGCAGCGCCGGCAATTGGAGGTGGCTGTCGCAATGACTTTGCGCCCCAAATTGCTGGTCATGGACGAACCGATGGCCGGGATGGGCGGCGAGGGGTCACGCCATCTCACCGCGGTGCTCGATGAGTTGCGCCGCGAGGTACCGATCCTGCTGGTCGAGCATGACATGGATGCCGTTTTCACATTGGCAGACCGGATCAGCGTGCTCGTCTCGGGCTGGGTGATCGCCAGCGGCACGGTCTCCGAGATCCGGGCAGATCCCGATGTCCAGCGCGCTTATCTGGGCGAGGACGCATGAGCCTGCTGCAGCTTTCCGGCGTCACCGCCAGCTATGGTGCCAGCCAGGCGCTGTTCGGTGTGGATCTGGAAATTGCGCCGGGCGAGATCCGCGCATTGCTGGGCCGGAACGGGATGGGCAAGAGCACGACGGTCAAGGCGATCTGTCGCATGGTACCGACGAAGGGCGCGATCCGCTTCGCAGGGCGCGATATCACAGCGCTGCCCAGCCATGCCGCGGCGCGGCTCGGCCTCGGCCTTGTCCCCGAAGGACGGCGCTGTTTCGCGGGCCTGACCGTGCAGGAAAACCTGATCGCAGCGGCCCGGCCCGGCCTTTGGCGCGTCAACAGTGTCAGCGATCTTTTCCCCCGGCTCGGCGAGCGCCTGGGCCAGCGGGCGGCCTCGCTTTCCGGCGGCGAACAGCAGATGCTGGCGATCGGGCGGGCGCTGATGACCAATCCGCGCCTGCTTCTCCTCGACGAAGCCACCGAGGGTCTGGCCCCTCTGATCCGGCGTGAAATCTGGACGGCCATCAGACGGCTGAAGGCCGAGACGGGCCTCGCAATCCTTCTGATCGACAAATCCCTGGCCGAGATCAGGGGCGTCAGCGACACCGCCACGCTGCTCGAACGCGGCAAATCGGTGTGGGATGGAGGGATCGACGACCTCACGAGCCAGATCTCCGGGCGCTACCTCGGGGTCTGAGGCCAGCCGTGTCAGCCTGCCACAGTCTGAAAGGTCTATCGGCTGCACGCATCGTGGCGACACGTCTGGCGGTCGCCGCCGCGGGCTGATAAACTTGCAGAGCAGAACGCAGCGGGGAGGTGATATGGTTTTCCGCGTCTCGACCGAGCAAGCGAACTCGGCCAACCTGTCCTCGGACCGCGATTTCGCCGCATGGTTCGTCGAGGAGATCTTGAAGCCCGAGTTTCCCGACTTCCACACTGATCTGGGCCCGCGACAATGCATTGAGCAGACCGGCTATGGCCTGCTCTACGCTAGGCATTTCGGGATCGAGCGGCGCGATCTGCAGGCGCAATACCTCTTCCTGATGTGGGGGGTCGGCCCGAACTTCCACACCCATCCGGCCTTTGCACGGATCCTGGCGATGGAAGAGCCAGAGGCGGAGAAGATCGACCGGCTGTTCCAGGTCTCCGACGCCGATGGCGGGGCCGCCGCAGCCGCAGCGGACGATCTGCATTGGTTTCCCTGGATGGTCGATGGCAACGTGCTGGGGATGACCGAGGATCCGGCCCTCGCGGATACTGTGGAGCAGGCCGATGGCTGACGCCGCCCGTGCCGCCGATGTCTCGGGCGATGCTGGGGTCCGCGCGGCGCAATCCGCCCGAGACGGGGCACAGCAGGTCTATATCGATCTCGGCATCGAGGCCGGGCTGCTGGTCGCCTCGACCAACCCGGTCGGCGGACAGATCGCCGATGGTATCTCGCTCGCCAGCAATCTCGCAGGCGGAAATTACGGCGCGGCACTGGTCGACGGGCTGGGCTTCATCCCCTTTGGCGGAGACGCGCTGAAAGGGCTGATCCGCGGCAATTCGATCCGCCGTCGCATGGTGCAGGCCGACCGGGTGTTGAGTGCGGCGCGCACCGCCCTCAGCCGGGCGCAGACCTTTGCCCGCCGGCGCATCGCCTCGTCACAATACTGGCAGGGGATCAAGCGGCGGCGCGATCAGGTGCTCGATCGGTTCGGGACCTGCAACACCCAGGCGTGTCGTCAGGCCCGCGATGCCGAGATGGGCCGCGTCTCGCGCCTGCCCGACCCGAATACCGGCACATGGCGCAACGCCGATGGCACGCCCGGCGTTGCCGGGGATGGTCTTTTCGTGCCGAATGACGGGACCCGGTTGCACACAGCGCTGTCCGCGCATCCGAACGGTTCTCAGGGGATCCCATTCTCAAACGGGCAGCCGGATCTTTCGGCCTTTCCGCCGTCTGGCTCGGCGGCCCCGGGGGGCGGCCCGTTCAGTGTCGAGATCGAGCAGAGCCTCGCGGGAGACCGCACCGCTGACCGTGCGGCCTCGTGGGGGCAGTGGCGGGCGGACAATCCGGGGCGGCCCGATCCGCAAGGCGGGATCTGGCACCACACCGGCGACGGCGTCACGATGCAATATGTCGACCAAGACATTCACGGAGCGCTCGCCCACCAGGGCGGGGTTGCGATGAATACCTCGCAGGAGTTCTGAGGCATGGAGATCAAGATCAACCCGAAATGGCAGCTCAATCCGCCGGCCACGCTAGACCTGGACGCGGAGGGACGGCTGCCCCTGCTGCGCGGTCTCGATCCGATCCGGCTGCCCGAGGATTACGCTGCGTTTCTTCGAAAAAGCGAGGGGGCGGCGCTGCGCGACAAGGACGCCCATTTCCTGGCGCATTTCAAGGATGGTGTGCGGATCCTCGAGATCGAATGGCTCGGCAATATCAAGAACCTCCGGGTCGGGACCTCGAACTATCTGCTCGACAACCAGACCGACCGGCTGATCCCAGATGGATACGCCAAGATCGGCTTTGCCGAACCGGGCCCCTACGACGTCGTGATCTGCGTGCGCGAGGGCGAAGAGGATTATGGCAAGGTCTATGTCTGGCTGCAGGCCTTCGATGCCTGGATGACGGGCGATAATTCGCTGGGGCTTGGCTGGGTGGCCGACAGTTTCACCGCGTTCATGAATGGGCTGGCGGCGCGCGAGGCGTTGTGATTGCGGCCGCCACGGCGATCTCGGCCTGGCCGGCGGCGCTCCGTGCCCTGGCCTTGCCGTTTGAGCGGGTGGATGTCTCAGCGGGTGATCATCTGATCTTGCAGGACTCTGCGGCGGGCCGGCCAGCAGCGCCATTGAGCGCTGATCTTGGAGTGCGCCTCGCTGCCGCGCTCCAGACGATCGGAGGCCCGGTGCATCTTCGGCTCGACCGAGGCAGTTTCAAACAGGCCGGCTTCGTGCCCTGTTGCCGTACGGTCGAGGATATCGAGCGGGTTCTGATGGCCAGAAACCCGCGGGTCGCGCAAATTCTCTCCGATCCGGGGCCGCTCTACCTCTTCCCATGGTGCCAGATCGCGCCCGGCCACGAGTTCCGGATCTTCCTCCGCGCGCGTCAAATCGTCGGGATCAGCCAGATGCTCCGGCGCCGAGACGGTGCGTTGCAAGTCGGGCCTGCACGTGGTGCAGCCGAGCCTATCCTGCGCGATTTCGGCATGCGTCTGGCGCAGGCATCTCCTTTGGCCAATGCCGCGGCTGATGTGATGATATTGCGCGGCGCGGCCGGCCTCACCTGCCAATTGATCGAACTCAACCCGTTGGTGCGGAGAACGGATCCTGGCCTTTTTTGCCATGTAAAGAACGATTTCGACGGCTCGCTTCGGCTGGCCGCCACGCCAGAAACCTGCTCGTGAGAGCCTCGGTGGAGGTTAATCATCTCGCCCTCTCCATCTCTGGGCAGGATGCGGGCCGAGAAATCAATCGTCCTGCAGCGCCGGCACCTTTTGGAACTTTGCTTCCAAGAATTCAGTGAAAGCCCGAACGCGCGGTGGCAGTTGCCGTGACGGGGGCCGGACGGCGAAGATGCCCCATTCAGGGAGGACCGTATGGTCCTCTAACACCGGGACCAGCGCACCTGATTGGAGATGCTCGGCCACCTCCCACCGGCATTTGCGGGCGATGCCGACCCCGGTCAACGCGGCCTCGGTGATCGCCTCTGCGAGGTTTGTCGCAAAATTGCCGGCGATCTTGGCATCCACCGACGCGCCGTCCGGCGTCTGGAATTTCCAGGTCCTGAGGTCGCTGCGGATCAGGCAGTTATGCGAGATCAGATCGGCCGGTGTCGCAGGCAGCGGGTGGCGGGCAAGATAATCGGGAGAGGCGACGACAAGCCGTGGGCTCGATGCGATCCGCCGGGCCTTCAAGGCCGATGGTGCCAATTCTCCCAACCGGATCGCGAGGTCGTAGCCGTTCTCGACAATGTCGAAGACGGAGTCGCTCAGATGCAGTTGCGCCGAGACCTTCGGATGGGCCGCAAGAAACTCGGCCATATAGGGTGCGATATGCTGCCGGCCGAAGGAGGCCGAACTCGCCACCCGCAGATCACCCTGGATCGATTTCGGGTCCCGCTGCATTTCGGAGAGAGCGTCCTCGAACCCGGCGATGATCCGCTTCGCATGTTCGAGGAAGACCTCGCCATCTGCGGACAGCGCCACCGAGCGGGTCGTGCGGTGCAAAAGCTGCGCGCCCACCTCGTGTTCCAGCGTCTGGATGCGTTGCGTCGCCGCGGTCGGCGACAGACCAAATTCGCTGCCGGCCCGACCGATGGCGCCGAGGGCCGCGACCCGGATGAACAATTCGAGGGACTTCTGATCAAGCGACATTCTTTGGAAATACGGCAGAGTGCTTTTGTTGCAAGTCCGATTATTTGCCTCCGTCCAGGTCCTAACTGACAGGGGAGGCCCCTTGGGCCAATCGGAAAACCCAAGCTTCAGGAGCGCATGATGCCATCCCGGTCACTGATCTTCCCCGTCCTCGCAGCTCTTCTGTCGGTCCAAATGGCATCTGCCACGCCAATCGTCGAGGTGGTGCCGCGCAGCGATGTGACCCTGCAACCTTTGAACCCCCTGCGCGGCGACGCTAGCCCGAAGGCCGGCGTGCTCTGGGGCGACATCAAGCAAGATGTGCCCACGGGAACTCTGATCGAGTTTGTCGACGGCTTCTCCTCGCCGCCGCATATCCACAACATCACCTATCGCGCCGTCGTTCTCAGCGGGCTGGTCCATAACGATGATCCCGAGGCCGGGAAGCTCTGGATGGGCCCTGGCTCGTTCTGGACCCAACCGGCTGGGGAGAACCACATCACCGCGGCCAAGCCGGGCGACAAAGCGACCGCGTTTCTGGAGATTCTGGAAGGCCCCTATCTGGTCCAACCCGCCTCGGAGGAGTTCGACAATGGCGAACGGCCAGTGAACCTGGAAGCCCGCAACGTGGTCTGGCTGGATGCGTCGGATGCGGGGTGGATCACAGGCGACAGCGGGGCGGAGATGGCCTTTCTCTGGGGCACCCCGCAGCCCGGAGAATTGAACGGCACCTTCCTCAGACTTCCGGCCGGAGGGCGTGGAGAACTCGCGGGCAACCCCTCCTGGCTGCGGGCGGTTTTGATTGATGGCGAGGTCTCGCATCGAGTCGAGGGGGTGACGAGCCCCGCCTTCCTGCAACCCGGCAGCTATTTCGGCGCGAAGGGCGGTGCGGTACATGAACTGACCTGCGGCGCCGACGCGCCTTGCGTGCTCTATCTGCGCACCGAGGGACGGTACGGCTTCTCGGCCGATTGATAGGCGCCGCGGGGAGGGCACAGCGGAGATGCCCGCTCCCTGCTTGCGCCGCCCCATTCCAAAAGACGCCCTGCCTTGTTACCGGGGCAGGGCATTGCTGTTGCGACAGGGGTGCCGCCTGGGGATCAGGAGATCACGGCATAGGTGCGAACCTCGATGCTCTCCCGCGCCGGATGCGATCAGACGGTCGAATTCCTCTGCACCGAACACGTCGCGAGCGCGCTCCGGTCCGCTTTTGTCGGTATAGTCCACATGCATGGAGGCATAAGTTGGCTGCGTCGGCGGCGCGAGTTTGCTTCGGCACAGGCGCTGTGAACGAAAGCAAACCGGCGGGTTCAAAGACGCTGACTGCTGCGACTTGGGATTGGCCGGTTCGCATTGCCCGAACGAAGCTACGACCCCGAGGATTTGCGCCTGACCGTGCCGGGTTTGGAGATCCGGCAGGTTGCCGGTCGGCCGGTCGGGATCAGCGTGCTCGATCTGCCGGAATGGTATTTGTGGATTTGCTTGGGAGTGAGACGGAGGTCCGCCCTCAAGCCTCGTTCGCGCAACTCAAAGCCGCCATCTTTCGCGCTCCGTTGATCGACAGGCTGCAAGAGGCGGCGGCCCAGACTGAGCCGTGTCGCAACATTTTACATGAGGCGCATGTGCACAGAGCCGTGGTCGAAGTGTTGCGCTTCGCAGATTGCCCGGAGTGCGATGCAGTCGAGCGGGAAAGTATTTTGGCGCCTGCAGCGCTGAGAAGTATCAATGCGGTCATCGCCGTCGCTAAAGGCGACAAGATATCAGATAGTTGGCACAGCTTGCGGGGAGGCCGGTCCTCTGGTTTCAGCGCGTGATTAATGTCGATACGGGCCAATTTCTCTAACAGAACATGCTCATGCGCCAAGGAAAGAGCGCTCGTTATCACATAAAAAATACGATCAATGTCAGAATGCATCTATCGAAGCGGCTTCTCATCGCAGACCCAAATGATGGATGTCTTCCGTGCAAATACCTGCGCCACGCCGTGCGCCCTTGGAAAATCCGTCAACTGAACGGCTAGCCACGTCGGGCGGTCCGAGCCTCCTCGGGCAAGGTCAGAGCGCGACCTCGTACTCGGCGAGCAGGTCCCAGCGCAGGGTGACCCCCGTTCCGGGGGTGGAGGGCGCAATTGCTTGCCCATCGACGACAACCAGGGGACGGGTCGTGTATCGGTCGATCTGGAAGGAATGCACCTCGATCGGCCCGCCGCCCCCGAACCCGCTGACCAGGCTGACATGCAGCTCCTGCATCCCGTGGGACGAGACCTGGATCCCGGCGCTGCGGCCCAGCCGGGCGGCTTCCAGCCAACCGGTGACGCCGCCGCAATTCGAGGCATCGGGCTGGAGAAAGCTCAGCTTGGAACGGGCCACCGCGTATTCGAACTCGTGGATCGTGTGCAGGTTCTCGCCCATTGCCAGAGGCATTCCGGTGGCATCCGCAATGCGGGCATAGGCGTCATAGTGGTCCGGGATGATCGGCTCCTCGAACCAGGTGATGTCGTAGGGTTCGAACGCCCTGGCGCGCGCGATTGCGGTGTTTTCGTCCAGCGCGTAATTGGCATCGACCATCAGACGAATATCCGGACCGATCAGATCGCGCACGGCGGCGACCCTCTCGGCATCGTCGTCTCGGCCGACCTTGATCTTCACCCCGTCGAATCCCGCATCCAGATAGCCCTGAACGCTGGACAAGAGCTTGGGCAGGTCGAACCCGAGATCGATGCCGCCGCAATAGGCGCCGCAGCGGTCTCCGGCGCCGCCGGCCATCTCGGCGAGGGACTTTTCCTCGCGCTGGCCACGCAGGTCCCATAGCGCGATGTCGATGGCCGAAATTGCGAAGGAGGCCACCCCGCCACGTCCCACATAGTGGATATGCCACTGCATCTGTTCGTAGAGGTCTTCGACGGCAACCGCCTCCGCACCCAACAGCATCGGTGCAAGATCATGAGCGATCATCGCACGGATCGCATGACCGCCCTTGCCGCCGGTATAGGAGTACCCGGTGCCCGTGGAGCCGTCCTCCAGCGTCACGGTGGCTGTGACCAGCTCGAAATGCGTGTGTTCCCCGTGCTTGGCGTCGACCAGAACCTCGTCGAGCGGGATTTGAAACAGACGCGGCGTTGTGGAGACGATTTTCTGCATGGGATATCCTCTAGGCGGCCGCCGTCCCGTCGGGGGGCAGGATGTTGCGTTTGAGATGCGCGTGAATCGCGCGTTGGCAGGCGGTTCGGTCGCGGGCCAGTGCGGCGTCGACGATGGCCTGATGCTCGGCCACGATGGTCTCGAAGAAATTCGCGCCAAAGTCGCGATGCTGGCCGAAATTCTGTTGCCGGAACTGCAGATAGACCCGGCTGAAGGTCTCGATCAGCAAGGGGGATGCGCAGGCCGAGATCAAGGTTTCGTGGAACTCCCACTCGGCCTCGTTCCAGAGGCGCTTGAAGGGGATCAGGTCGCCCTCGGTCTGGATCTGCCGTTCGATATGCAGGAGTTTCTGATGCGCAGCGGCGAGCTGTGCTTCCCACCCGACACCGCCGAGCCGCATCGATTCGGCTGCCCCTTCCCGCTCGAGCAGCAGCCGAAAGCGGGCGACATCGCTGCGGCGGTGCAGGGTGCTCTCGGTCGCGCGAAAGCCGCGTTGGAGCTGGAACTCCACCAGCCCGACATTGCTGAGCCGCATCAGCACATCGCGTACCGTGTTGGCCGAGCAGCCATATTCTCCCTGCAGATCCGCAGGCTTCAGCTTGATCCCAGGCGGCAATTCTCCGGCGCCCAGCTTGGCGCGGAGGTCGGCATAGATGTCGCCAGTCTGTGTGCGGTCCGACATTGTCGCTTCCCCTGGAGAGGCAACGCTACCCTGTAATTTTGAAATTTCAACGTTGATTCACCAATTCTCAAATTTTCAAAGAACGTCTTGAAGGACTCACGCCGGCACTGCTAACGTCTCTGCGCAAGATGCCGGCACGAGACCGGCTGGAGGATACTAAACCGGGAGGACCCCCATGAAGTTCGTCACCGCCGCCACCGCGGCGCTCAGCGCCGTTGCGCTTTCCGCCGGCCTCGCGTTTGCCGATGGCCATGCGACCACCAAACTGCGCATCCAGACCCATTTCTCGCCCGAGACCCTGTCGGGTCAGATGGCCGCGACCTTCATCGAAGACGTCACGGCCATGTCGAATGGCGAGATCGAGATCGAGATGTTCTATTCCGGCTCGGTCGTGAAAGCGGCGGAGACCTTCGACGCAGCCGCCACCGGCATTCTCGATTGCGACATGACCGGCGGGTCCTATCAGACCGGCAAGAACCCTGCCTTCCAATTCGCGGGCGATCTGAACGGCGGCTATGCCAACCCCTATCAGCAATATGCCTGGCTGCTGCATGGCGGCGGCTATGACGCGTTGAACGGGCTCTACAACGATCACAACATGGAATTCGTGGGGTGGTGGATCCCGGGGCCGGAGTCGCTGTCGTCGACCCGTCCGATCCGGGGTGTCGAGGATTTCAAGAACTGGAAGTTCCGCTCGCCGCCGGGGATCATCACCGACATCTTCAAGAACCTGGGCGCCTCGCCCATCGTCATGGATTTCAACGAGATCTTCACGGCGCTGGAGACGGGGATCATCGACGGGGCCGATGCGGCCAACCTGACCAACAATATCGGCCTGGGCCTCTATGATATTGCGAAACACACCAATTATCCGGGCTTCCACTCGATGCCGGCCGACCACCTGGCCTGCCGCAAGGACGCCTGGGACGCGATGCCTGCGCACCACAAGGCGATTCTGAAAGTGGGCATGCAGGCGCTGGGCCTGCGCAACACCACGATCAACGAAGTGCAGAACGCCAAGAACTCGGTGAAACTCGCCTCCGAGGGGCTGAACATGTACGAATGGTCACCCGAGGAGATGGGCAAGTACCGTGCCGCCGTGCAGGCCGCCTGGGTCGATTTCGCCACCACGCCGGAGTCGAAGGCGCTGCTGAACAGCCACCTCGAATTCCTGCGCGGCATCGGCGCGATGGAGTGATCGGCACAGCCGAACCATGACAATGGGGCGGCGGCGTCGAGAGGTGCCGCCGCCCCTTTCCTGATCGCGGGGGACAAACCGGTGGAACACGACAAGGCTGGCGGCTTTTGGGAGTGGACGATCCCGTTCCTGTTCTTCGTCGCGGCAGGTTGGGCGGTTTGGCACATGCCGGCCTATATCCTCGATTTCATCCCTTCGGAAAGTCAGAGCCTGGTCGACCAGATCTCGGCCCTGCATCTGCGCAAGGATGTGACGCCGGATTGGCCGGGCCTGTTCGGCGGCTATGCCGATGCGATGGACTGGCTGGCACTGGTTTCCTTGCCGGTGCTGTTCTTCCTCGGCGCCAGGGGGCTGAAGGTCTATCGGATGGAGTATCCGGATTGGCGCCCGGTCGACCGGATCGCGCTGTTCATCGGGCGGGTGACGATGATCATGATCATCTCGATGACCTGCGTGATGCTCTACGAGGTGTTTCTGCGCTATGCGGTCGAGGCGCCAACGCTCTGGGCCAATGAGCTGACACTGTGGCTCGCCGGGTTCGTGTTTCTCTGCTCGGGCCTCTATGCCATGCAGCAGCGCTGCCACATCCGGATCTTCCTGCTCTACGATGTCTGCCCACGCTGGCTGCAGCGCGTGTTCGACTGCATCTCGGCCGCGCTGATCGCGATGTTTGCGTTCTTTCTGGTCTTTGGCAGCTACAAGCAGGTGTTCATCACGAAGTTCTACAAATGGGAGATGTTCGGGACGGCCTTCGACCCGCCGATCCCCGCGACCGTGCAGCCGATGGTGCTGATCATGATCGTGCTGATCGCGCTGCAGGCGGTGGTCAACCTGATCTCCGATTGGAACAAGGCGCCCGAAGTCCATATCGACGAGCCGGATGCGGACGAGCTCGAGACGATCAAGCGCAGTGTGGGAGCGGACTGATGGATGTCGGGACGATCTCGCTGGTCCTGGTGCTCGGGCTGGTGCTGTTGCTGGCCATCGGCATGCCGCTGGGCTTCGCCTCGGCGGTCCTGGCGGTCGTCGTCCTGGTGATGAAGTTCGAGCCGACGCTGCTGCTCGACCCCTTCACCTTTGGCGAGGGGATGCTGACCAGCCGACCGGGCACAGGGGCGCTCTATCTGCTGACCCAGAAGATCTTCGACCTGTTGACCGAATATGTGCTGATTTCCGTTCCGCTGTTCATCTTCATGGCGTCCCTGTTGGAGCGCTCGGGCATCGCCAAACAGATGTATGACAGTCTGAATTTCTGGCTGTCGCGCGTGCGGGGCGGGGTGGCGATCATCACCTCGCTGATGGCGGTGATCATGGCGGCGATGTCGGGGATTATCGGCGGAGAGGTCGTGCTGCTGGGCCTGATCGCGCTGCCGCAGATGCTGCGGCTGGGATATAATCAGAACCTGGCAATCGGGACGATCTGCGCCTCGGGCTCGCTGGGGACGATGATCCCACCCTCAATCGTACTGATCATTTTCGGGCTGATCACCGAGACCTCGATCAAGGCGCTGTTCACGGCGGCCTTCCTGCCCGGCTTCATGCTGGCGACCTTTATCATCACCTATATCGTGATCCGCACCCAACTGAACCCGGACCACGCGCCGCTGCCCGATCCGAAACCGGGCGACCCGACCGGCGTGCAGAAGCTGGGGCTGTTCGGCGCGTTTATGTCGATCCTGCTCGCGGCTGTTGGCGCGCTGCTGTTCCTGCGGGCGTTGTTCCTGACGGTCACCGGGCAAAATGTGCTGGAGGAGGGGGTCGAGCCCATCCTCCTCGGCATGCCGGGCCATCTGCCCTGGCTCGCGGGCGCATCGCTGCTCGGCGTCATCTTGGCGCTGTTCGTCTTCGGACGCGAGCGCACCCGGGTCGGCTGGGAGAACGGCAAGGGTCTGGTGCCGCCCTTTACCGTCATCGGGGTCGTGCTCGGCTCGATCTATGGCGGCGTGACCGGGATCACCGAGGCGGCCGGAATGGGCGCCTTCGCGGTGTTCCTGATCGCGCTGGCCCGGGGCGAGGCTTCGGTCGGCCTGTTATGGGACAGTCTGATGCGCACCCTGCGCTCCACCGGCACGATCATCTGGGTCACCGTTGGCGCCGCCGCCCTGGCCGGGGCCTATACGCTGGCCGGCGGGCCGACCTATATCGCCAATCTGATCGTCGGCTCCGAAATGCCGACCATGCTGGTGATCCTGACCATGATGCTGATCCTGCTGTTCATGGGAGCCTTCATGGATTGGGTCGGAATTGTGCTGTTGATCATCCCGGTCTTCCTGCCGATCGTGCAGCGCCTGCCGATCGACGAGATCGGCTTTATCGGCCAGCTCGAACCCCGCCATGTCGCGATCTGGTTCGGGGTGGTGTTCTGTATGAACATGCAGGTGAGCTTTCTCAGCCCGCCCTTCGGGCCCGCGGCCTTCTATCTGAAATCGGTGGCGCCGGCGCATATCTCGCTGACCGATATTTTCCGCGGCTTTCTGCCGTTCATCCTGATCCAGATCCTGGCGCTCAGCGTGCTGTTGATCTGGCCCAATATCGTAACACTGCTACTCTAGGAGGCTTGGCCATGTTGACGCCTGCGCAGATGGAACACTTCCAGACCCAAGGGTTCCTGGTGGTGGAGGATCTGGTCGATCAAGCCACGCTCACCGCCGTTCGTGCCGAGTATGCGGCGCTGCTGGACCGGCTCTGGGCTGATTGGACAGCGCGTGGCTGGGTCGGCGAGACGCCGGATGATGCCGGGTTCTGGGACAAGCTCTCCCGCGCAGTCGAGGGCGGTTTCGAGTGGTACCAGCCCTTCGATATCAGCCTGCCGCATGCGGATATCACCGAGCACACGCCGATGCATTTCGGACCTGCGGTGTTCGATCTGATCACCCATGCCGGGGTGCTCGATCTGGTCGAGGATCTGATCGGGGGCGAGATCACGTCCAACCCGATCCAGCATGTCCGGATCAAACCGCCGCAGCGCGCGCTTTCGCAAGAGGAGGTGCGGGCCCATATCACCTCGACCGACTGGCATCAGGATCTGGGTGTCACGAATGTCGAGGCGGACGAGACCCGGTTTGTCACCGTCTGGTTGGCGATCACCGATGCCACGGTCGAGAATGGGTGCCTTCAGGTCGCGCCAGGGGCTTGGTCGGAGCTCTTGCCCCATTGCCCCTCGAGGCAGATTGGCGTTGCCAAGTCTCACATCCCCTCCCACGCAGTGCCGACCCCAGTGCGGGCCGGGGGAGCGGTCATCTTCCCGCCGCACACACCGCATGCGTCACTCTCCAACCGCAGCGACGGTTTCCGCTGGTCGTTCGACCTGCGCTACAATGTGACCGGCCAGCCGACGGGCCGGAGCCAGTTCCCCGAGTTCATCGCCCGCTCGCGCAAGGCGCCAGAGAGCGCATTGACCGACTGGCGCCTCTGGCAAGCGATGTGGGAGACGGCACGGCGCGATCTGGCGACCGGCCCCCATATCGAACAGCATGGGCGCTGGAGCAGCGACAGCGCCTATTGCGCCTGAGCGTCCTCTGCGCAAACGCCCAAATTACGAGCAGGCCTGCGGAATTTTTTCTGCAGGATTTGATCTTTATCGACAATATTTTATCGGCTCCGAGACGTAATCCTCTGGCGAAAAAGAACTATCTCTCTGAGTTCTACTGGCAGGTATATGGGGGGTGTGCCGGGAATTAAGCGGTTCGCAAACAAAAGATGGTCCTTCGAAGGAATGCAACTCCCCGGAGGACATCAATGAACAAACTGCTCCCAACGCTCGCTGCCGTTCTTTCCGTGAGCTTCGCAACCGCGGATGCCGCCGAAGAAGGGATTACCGACACCTCGGTCGCCTTCGCGCAGGTCGCCGCTCTGGAAGGGCCCGCAGGTGCGCTCGGCACCGGAATGCGTCTCGGAATGCTTGCCGCATTCGAAGAGGCGAACAGAAACGGCGGCGTCCATGGCCGGACGCTGTCGCTCGACTCGTTCGACGATGGCTATGAGCCCGACCGCTCGGTCGAGCATGTCCGTGCCGTCGCCAGCGGCAACGCGCATCTCGGCATAATCGGTCCGGTCGGGACGCCGACGACCAAGGCGACCCAGCCGGTCGCCACGGATGCCGGCCTGCCGTTTATCGGCCCGTTCACCGGCGCCGGTTTTCTGCGCGATACCTCGCACGGCAACATCTACAATGTGCGCGCGACCTATGCCGCCGAGACCGAGGCCTGGATCAAGTATCTGGTCGACGAAAAGGGGATGAAGAACATCGCCATCGTCTATCAGGATGACGGTTTCGGTCGCGTGGGCCTGGCCGGCGTGCAGGCCGCGCTCGAGAAACGCTCGATGTCGCTGGTCGCCGAAGGCACCTATACCCGTAACACGGTGGCCGTGAAATCGGCGCTTCTCGACATCCGCAAGGCAAAGCCGGATGCCGTGGTGATGGTCGGCGCCTACCGGCCAATTGCCGAGTTCATCAAGCTGTCGCGCAAGCTGAAATTCAACCCGGCCTTCGTGAACATCTCTTTCGTCGGCTCGAAGGCGCTGGCGGCAGAGCTTGGCGAGGCGGGCGAGGGTGTGATCATCAGCCAAGTCGTGCCTTTCCCCTGGGATGCCTCGGTCCCGCTGGTGTCGGCCTATCAAGCAGCGCTGACCGCCGTTGATGCAGGGGCAGAGCCGGGTTTCGTCTCGCTGGAGGGCTACATGGTCGGACGCCTCGCCATCGAGGCGCTGCAAGCCAGCGGCCGCGACCTGACACGCGGCAACTTCATGACGGCGCTGGCCGGCCTGCGTGAGGTCGATCTGGGCGGCGTTTCGATGAGCTATGGCGCGGGCGACAATCAGGGCATGGACTCGGTCTTCATGACCCGGATCAAGGCCGATGGCTCGTTCGAGGCGATCGCGACCGGCGACAGCAACTCCTGATCCCTTCGCCCGGCCAGCACCCTGGCCGGGCGTCCACGATTCTGCGGGTAGGACATATGCACAGATTTGCGAGTATCGGGACAAAACTCACCCTTGCGATCGCTGCGATGGGTCTGCTGACCGCCATTGCGATCGCCAACGGTCTGTTCGTCTTTCAGCAGGTCAGCGGGCAAGTGAATGCGGTCAACGATGACAGGCTGCCCGAGACCCAATCCGCCACAGCCCTGATCGTGACCACGACGGGTTTTGCCGAGCGTCTGAACCGGATCTTCACTGCGCAAGACACCACCAGCTTGGGGCAATTATCGAACGACGTGAGCAGCTTGAGCAGTGAAGCGCGCGCCATACTGCAAGCGATGACCGAAACCACCGCCGCTGAAATCGAACCCATGGTCGGCTCCGTCGAGCAAAGCCTGCTCGACCTCATCACCGCGCAGCGCAGGGCAATCGAACGCAAAGCGCGCGTGCAGCAGCAGGTGGAAGAAATCGAAGCGATTAATCTCGAGGTCTCCAATTATTTGCAAGGCCAGGTCGATGACTCCTATTTCGAGTTGGTGATCGGCGGCGAAACGGCGAGCGGTGAGATCGATGAGGTTCTGACCAATCTGGTCGAGCGGGACTTTCAGACCCTGAAACTGGCCATCCAGATCCGTGCCGAGGCAAACCTGCTCGCCGGTCTGATCATCGCCCTGAAGCAAACCCGCGATCCCGCCTTCCGGTCGATATTCGAAGACCTCGCAACCGGCGCCTATTCCCGTTTGGATGAGACGATCGAGGGGCTGGCAGAGTTCGACCTCGATGCAGATGTGCAGACGTCGATCTCCGAGGCGCGCGCCTTTTTCGAGAGCGAGCTGAGCCGAGCGTCCCGGTCCTTCTCCTCCGATATCACCTCGGTGCTGTCGGCGCGTAAGGAGCTGGATGGCGTGCTGGCGAACCTCCTCGACGATATGGAGTTCAACCTCACCATCGAAGCCGAGACCGCGAAGGAGACCAACACCGCGACGATCCAGGGGCTGCTCGACAATCAGGTCGGCCGGATCCAGGCGGTCTCGGCACTTGGCCTCGCGGTGAAGAGTTTCGTGGCCAGCGCCCTCGAAGGCGCTTTCGCGCAGGACGTGCCGGCAACGATCATCGAGCAGGAAAAGCTGACCGCCACCCGCGCGGTACTGGAAAATCAGATCCTGGCCGATCTCACCGAGGTGCAGCCGCTGCTCGACAAGATGATTGCCTTCTCCGACCCCGCAACCGGGATCATCTCCACCCGGCGCGAAGTGCTTTCTGCCACGGGCGAGGCCACCGAATTGGCGCAGGTTGCTGTCGATCAGGTGAAACAGATCACGTCTCGGGCGGGCGAAATCGGGTCCGCCGCCCTGGACCGGATCGGACAATCCGGCGAGGAACTCTCCACCGCCGCCGACGATGCATGGACAGCCATGATCGCCGTTGCGGCCTTCGCGTTCCTCGTGATCCTCGCGACGCGCTTCATGATTGCCCGCTCGATCACCCGACCCCTCATGACCCTCTGCACCACGACCGAGCGTCTGTCAGAGGGCGAGATGTCCCCGCTCTCCGGCCTCCCCAGCGATGGGCGTGGCGAGATTGGTCGCATGGCTGCTGCTCTCGAGGTGTTCCGCAACAACGCCCTGAAGATGGACGAGATGCGTGAGGAGAATGCCCGAAAGGACGCCGAGTCAAAGGCCCGCGAACGCGAGATGCTCGCGATGCTCAGCCGCGAGATCGGGACGGTGGTCGAAAACGGCTCTCGCGGAGACTTCTCCAAACGGGTCGAGCATCACTTCGACGACACGGAACTCGCGCAGTTGGCCGAGGGGATCAACCGGCTTGTCTCGACCGTCCATGAGGGGCTGGAGGAGACGCAGGCCGCGCTCACCGCCATCGCGAAAGCCGATCTGACCCACCGGATGCCGACCCATTTCAATGGGGCGTTTGCCGAGCTCAGCACGCAAGCCAACACGACATCGGATCAGCTTTCGAACATCATCAGCAAAGTGCGGGATGCGGCGCATGTCTCCTCGGATCGCAGCCGCGAGGTCGATCAGGGCGCGCGCATCCTGTCGCGCAACGCCGAGAGCCAGGCGGCCTCGGTCCAGGAAACCACGGCCAACATGGAGTCGATGACCGAGAGCATCAAATCCAGCGCCGAGACCCTGATCGAGGCGGAGCGGCTCTCGACCATGGTCGCCGAGAAGACGACCCAAGGTTCGGTAACGGCCTCACTCGCCGTCGAAAGCGTGCAGAACATCGCGGAGAGCTCGGAAAAAATCACCAAGATCAACACGGTGATCGAGTCGATCTCGTTCCAGACAAATCTCCTGGCCCTGAACGCGGCGGTCGAGGCAGCCCGCGCGGGGGATGCCGGCAAAGGGTTTGCCGTGGTCGCGTCGGAAGTGCGCACCCTGGCGCAACGCTCGGCCGAGGCCGCCAGCGAGATCGATACATTGATCAAGCAAAGCGTTGCTCTGGTGAAGGAAGGCGTGGTCAACGTGGAATCCACCCGCACGATCCTCGAGGATATCGAGCAGGCGACCAAGCCCGTGCTCTCGGCGCTCGCAGATGTGGCCGAGAACGGCCGGCAGCAGAGCCAGCGCATCCAGGAAGTCACCGAGGTCGTGCGCGAGATCGATGCCGTCACCCAGAAGAACGCGAACCAGGCAGAGCAAGCCTCGAACCATGCAACCGATCTCCTGTCCGAGGTGAATGGGTTGGAACAGCTCGTCTCGGCATTCCAGACCATGCCGAAACCAAAAGACGATGCGGGGGTCGTTGCCGCCTGAGGCAGGGCGGCAACGGCAGCCGGTTCCTTGGGCATTTTGTCGGGCGGACCCGGCCTTGGGTTTTTGATCGCGCTGTGCTGATCTGAATTTCACAGCCAGGACACACGACCCTTTCCACCGGTGAGCACGCGCCTGCTGTCAATGCGGCGCGACATGTCTCAATGTGAGAATTTTCACATCGAATCTCCCCCAGGTAGAGGATTCTATATGCGGCGCAGCATTCAACGCCGCCCACGCTGCAGTGGGGGCTAGCCGCGCCGCAGACCAATGAGGTGTGGCGCCACCGGCCCCTCACCGATGACTTGCATGAATGTCAAAACTGGATCGACACCAACCCGGCGGGGCTTCGCGCGGAGGGGGAGTTGTTGAGGATAAGAGCATGAAAACTCATCATATTAGGTTGGCAGGCATCGGTCTTGGTATCTGTGCTGCTGTATGTGCTGACAGCGCTGGGGCGCACGAGGCCTGGCTGCTTTCGCCCTCCGAGATCGCCGATCTTTCAAGGGCGCCGATGCCGGGTCTGTTCACCGATCCGACCGCGCTTGCCGGGGCTGCATTGGTCGGCGGGCTGTTGGCGATTGCTGCGCTGCAAGGCGAGGACCGTTGGCGCCCGACCGAGCAACGGGTGGCGGCCCCCCTGGCCGCGATTGCGGCGGGTATGGGGCTGCTGGCGGTGCGGATTGGCCTCGCGCTTATGCTGGCCTTGGGCGCGATGGGAGGTCTGCCAAGGGCGGGAACACGGCCCTGGACCGAGCCTGTTCTCTTCGTTCCGGATATGCAGCTCGCACTCGCTCCAGGCTGGTCGTGGCTCGCACCGGTGGCCTATGGCGTGGCGATCCTGCTCGCCATGGGGGTCTTCACGCGGCTCGCGGCCTTCGGGGTGATCGGCCTCTCGGCATTGGGTCTTGGCATCTTCGGCCAGCCCTTTCTGTCCTATGCGATGCATTTCGCGGGGCCGGCGCTGCTGCTGATCGGGTTTGGCCCGGGTTGGCTGGCGGTTGACGCGATCCTCCGGCTGCACCGCAGGATCGCCATCGGTCCCATGCGCGTAACATGGATCTGGCGCGCTGCGCTGGCGATGATCGGAGGAACCTTCGTCTATCTCGGCATCGTGCACAAACTGCTCCAACCCACGCTGCTGATCGCAATCCTGAACCACGGTCGATTTCCGACCTTCGGACTGCCGATCGAGCTGATTGCCCTGATCATGACCGTGGTGGAGATCACCGCCGGTCTCTTGCTGGCATTGGGGCGGTTGGTCCGGCCCGTGGCCGTCTTCCTGATCGGCGCGTTCAGCTTTTTCGCGCTGATGTTGGGGGAGACACCTTTGTTCCACGCGAACCTCTATGGGGTCGCCCTGCTGTTCTTGCTGGCGGGTCAGGCTCCGCCAACGGCGCCTCTGCCGTGGCGGATGCCGCGCGCGGGCATGGCGTGAGGAGGGGCCGATGAGTGTCGCACACAAGCTCCGCCGCCATTGGCAGGGTCTGCTGACTCTGTTGGTCCTCGGCCTCTCGGCCTTCACCGCCTCGCAGGTGAACTCGCATGCCGGGCCTCCCGCCTCAGTCTTTGTCCCCTGGCCCGAGGACGTCGCGGTGCCGCGTCTCGTGCTTCGCCCGATGCAGTCGCAGTCCGGGCGGTGGTCCCTGGAGCTCGAGGCCGAGGGGTTTGCCTTCAGCGAGATCTGCAAGACGGTTGCTGCCCCCGAGACCATAGGCCATGCGCATATCTACTCCGGAGACCGCAAAATCGCGGCGGCCTATGCGCCCCGGATCGATCTCGGGTTCCTGGTTCCAGGCCGGCACCGTTTCCGCGCGGTTCTGCGTGCCCAAGATCACCGTGCCCTGATCGGCCCCGACGGTTTGCTCGAAGCGGAGGTGATCGTCACGGTTCCCTAGGTCGCGGTCGATTGGTATAAAATTGGTCCATACCAGTTGACGATTGACAGCAGGCGGTTCCTCGGGAACACTCGATGTCGCAATAGGGACATCGTCAACCTGCATACGCGCTGACACGACCAAAAAATGGCGGCCGGCGCAGCGACAAGGGGAGTTACTCACATGCAATCGCTTTTGAGATCGGCTGCCATCCTGGCTCTGATCGCGGCGCCCGCCGCAACCTTGGCCGATGTGGAATCGGACGAGCCGATCATCATCGTGCAGAACAATTGGACCAGCCAGTTGGTGCTGAGCTACGTCGTCGGCAAGACGCTGGAGAGCAAGGGCTACACCGTCGAATACGCGCCGTCGGACAGCCAGCTGCAGTTCCAGGCCATGGCCGATAACGACATGGACTTCCAGGTCGAGGCCTGGGAAGGCTCGATGAAGGACGCCTTCGAGAAAGCTGTCGAAAACGGCATGATCGACGCGGGCACCCACTCGGCTGAGACCCGTGAGGAATGGTGGGTCCCGGCCTATGTGCTGGAAACCTGCCCGGGTGCGACGGATTGGAAGGGTCTCGACGCCTGCGCCGAGCAGTTCGCCACCGCCGAGACCTCGCCCAAAGGCCGCTTCGTGGGCCCGCCGGCCGATTGGGGCAAAAACTATGCCGACCGGGTGAAATCGCTCGAGATGGATTTCGAAGCGATCAATGTCGGTCAGGCTGCGACCCTCTGGGCCGAGCTGCAATCGTCCTATGACCGCAAAGAACCGATCGTGCTGTTCAACTGGACGCCGAATTTCATCGAGTCGAAATTCGAAGGCGTGTTCGTCGACTTCCCGAAACCGGAAGCGGCGTGTTTCGACGACCCCTCCTGGGGCCCGAACCCGAACGCCACCGGCGATTGCGGCGCCCCGCATAGCGGCTGGCTGAAGAAAGCCGCCAGCCCGCGGCTGCCCGAAACCTGGCCGGGTGCGTGGTCGATCCTGCAAAAGATCGATTTCTCGAATGCTCAGATCGCGGATGCATCGCTGCTCGTCGATGTCGACGGGATGGAGCCCGAGGAAGCCGCCGAGCAATGGATCGAGAACAACGCCGACGTGGTTGCCTCCTGGCTGGCCGCCGGCAGCTGATCGGTTCGACCCCGGCCCTGTTGTGGGCTGGGGTCTCCCCCTCCGCCGACATGCTGTGAGGCCATCGCGATGTCAGCAGACGTGCAGATCCGGTGCCGCAACATCTGGAAACTCTTCGGCCCCGATCCGGAGCGGTTTCTGAGCCGGCAGGGCGGACACCCGGACCCCGCTGCCATCCGCGAGGGTGGCTATATCGGTGCGGTGCAGGACGTCTCGTTCGACGTGCATCGGGGCGAGATCCTGATCATCATGGGCCTCTCCGGCTCGGGCAAATCGACATTGATCCGCTGCATCACACGGCTGAACGACCCCACGGCCGGCGAGATGGAATATGAGGGGCGGGATCTGCTCAATCTCTCGG
>JBCBIS010000029.1:0-27868 GCA_038524325.1 Pseudomonadota bacterium | reverse complement strand
GCGCCGCGGGGGTGTCATCGGCGAAACTGATGGTCAGGCCCGGCTGGGCGCCGCCGAGGCTGCGCGGAAGCTGCAGGCTGGGCCCGTCGCTGGGCGGTGGATCGCTGCGCTTGGCCGCGGCCCAGAGCCGCCCGCCGACGAAGATCTCGTCTGGCCGCCGGACCGACCAGTCCCAGGCGAAATCGAAGGTCAGGGTCGCCGGACACGGCCCCAAGGCCACCGCCTGAGGCACCAGGCTGGCCGAGAGGATCGGCACCCGGTTTGGCGAGGGTTCGAACAGGATCTCATCGGCAAAGTTCCACCGCCCCCAGAGGCCAAAGATCGTCTGGGTCACCGCCGCGTAGCGCATGGTGATGAACCCGTTCTGGGTCGCCAGAGCGGGCGCCGGGATGGCGACCACCCGGTCGGTATGGGAGATCTTGGCCTGATCCGGATCCTCGGGCGAGTTGTTCGCCGCGATCGGCCGGAAACCGCCGCTGTCGCGGGGCTCGTTGATCAACTCCGAGCCGCCCGCGGGCTGTTTCGCGGCCCGGGCGGCGGCAAAGCTCGCCACGCGGTAGAGACCGGAACTCGGCGTCCGGTCCCACGAGAACCGCACCGATTTGCGCCAATCGCCATCGGGTGTCAGCGGGGACATCGGCTGGGATTGCGTGGCCTCCATCCCCTCGGGCGTGGCGCCTGCAAAGGCGAAATGCGGTTGCAGCGCCAGCGCGGCGAGTTCCAGCGGCGGCTGCTCGCCGGTCAGGCCGCCATCCCACTCGCCCGTGATCATGTAATGGAAATCGTCTGGCCCCTCGAAGGGCGCGCCTGCGCTCTGGGTCGGTGCCGGGATATCCGGCTGCGACAGGGCCGTGCCATATCCCAGGATCAGACTGAGATTGGGGTCCGACGTCACGGCCGACAGCATCAGGTTCAGCGGCGAGAACCGCGCCTGCGAGGGTTGGGTCGGCGCGTGATCGCCCGCGGCGTTTTCCGGCGGGGGCATGTCGAAGATGTCCTCGTGCAGATGCATGTCCGAGGGGCGGATGTCCATCAGGTTGCGGATGCGGCCGAGGATCTGCTCGCGCATCTCCTCGATCAGACCGTGCCCGTCCGGCAGCTCGAAAGGCGGCGCCAGGGTGGTCGGGTCGAAGCGCGTCGGCCAGCCGACCGCCGCCTGCCCGCGTTGATAGCGAGCCATCGCGGCCTCGATGGGGGGCATCAGCCCTTCGGCGATCACGCCCTGATCGGCATCGTGATCCTGGATCCCCGCCCATTCCCCGGTATCGACCGGCAGGCCCACATGTTCGAGCAGCTCCCAATCATCGGCATTGGCAATGTCCTCGGCGCTGGTCAGACCGAGGCTGAGGATATTCGCCGCCTGGGGCAAGAGGACCCCGGTCAGTCCCGGCCCGGCGATCTGCACCATCGTGTTCCCCGCCGCGATCGCGCGCGCGGTCAGCCAGCGTTTGGGATCGGTATTGCCGGAATAGCCGATCGCCAGCCCCCCGGGGGCGGGCTGATCGATGACCAGGCGCGCCATGCCGACCGAATGGCCCCAGGACACCGCCTTGACCCCGGGGCTGTCCGGGGTTTCGGTGAGATCTCCCAGGGGAAACGCCTGCTCGCCGGGCAGTTCGTAATTCTGCCTCCGCCAGACTTTGAAAGCCCGGCTGGGGATGCCCATTTGCGGCAGCGTGGCCCAGCGCAGATGGGCGCCGCGTTCGACGATGCCCTTCTCGTTCAGGATCGCCCGGAACGCCGCCTGCCCAGGCGGTCCCAGGACCCAATCCGGGATTTCGGTGGCCGAAAGATCGTATTCATAGGTGGTCCAGAGACGCCAGATCTCCATCCAGTCGATCAGCCCTGCTTCGCAGCGGAATGCCCAGGGCCAGACAATGCGTGTGGTGGATGCGGGCATCTCACTCCTCCCAGGGCGCGCGGTCGAGGGTCAGGTCGAAGATCGGGAAGTGCTGGTCCACGGTCCCCTCGGGATCGATAAACACCTCGTCCAGTGCCCGGCGGATCAGGTCGATCTGCACGCGCTCGCCACGCATGTTCGGCGCCAGAACCACCAGGGCGCGCTGGCCGCCCGGATCCAGGATCAGTTCGTCGACGACATCCGGCGTCTCCGAGCCTTCGCCGAGATCCAGCCAAACATGGGGCCGGTCGCGCCAGTATTCGCTTTCGGGATCGGCGGTGGTGTCGATCTCCTTTGTCGGCACGGTCCAGGTTCGGCGCATCGGCTCGGGCGCGTCGATCAGGAGGGCGACGGGCTCTGGCGCGTTGCTGCCCTCCTGCTCCCAGAACACCGTGACCTTCGGGCGTTGCGGCACCGGCATCGGCTCGAGCCCCGCGCCGATCAGCGAGGCATCCAGCTCGGCGCCTTCGGGCTGGGTCGTGCCCGGATAGGCGGCGGCGATGATCTGCATCTGGCCGCTCTCGACCCAGCGATGGGTTGGGTTCTGCGAGTGCAGCGCCGAGACGAAGGCCGCCAGCGTCGGATAGGTGCCGGTGCTGAACGAGACCGAATGGACGATGGTCCGTTCGCCATGTTCCGGGTCGTCCGCGGGCACGGTTTCGATATCCAGCACGTAATCTGTCAGGGCATCCAGCGGCACATCCAGGGTGCGTTGCAGGTGGCGGATGCGTTCCTCGTCGATCTCGACGCATTTGCCTTCGAGGAAGTCCTGCATCGCCTCCTCATACGGATTCAGCACCTGGGCCGCCACCGGATCGACGTCATGGGGGCCGAGGCCGAAGGGATAGCTCTCGCCATCCGGCAGATCGTCGGGATCGGGCTGGCGGAACGAGGCGGCGCGCAGCCGGACCTGCAGCGCCAGCCCGAAGGCGGCGTAGAGATTGACCACCTGGGCCGTGGCGAAGACCAGCTTCAGCGGCTCGTGGCCGAAGACATGCGCCTCGCGTTCATTCGGCAGGGTGTGGAGGATGTATTGCCCCAGCCGCGCCGGCGGATGCGCCGTGGTGTGGAACCAGAAGGTCTCGCTCTCGCTCGGCGCCTCCTCACCTTCCTCGGGCGCGTGCTCTTCGTCGTACTGCACCCAGGTGACCTGGATGCCTTAGAGACTGTCGGGCTGCAGCAGCGCCTGGGTGCCGTCATCCATGCTGAGATAGCGGCTGGCGGCCTCGCGGTCGGACTCGATCAGTTGTTCGTCCCAGGTCTCGCGGATTGCCTCGCCCAGCCGGGTGATCTCGAAGCACAGCACATAGAGCCAGCGGTCGAGCGGCGCGTCCCCCGGCGGCGGGCCGTTGGGATCGATCAGCGGGTTGAACGGAATGTCCACATCCGGTTGCGGCGGCAGGCCGGTGGGGTCAACGGTCAGATCGAGTCCGATCTCGACCATATCCGCGGTCTCGGCGGCGGGCAGATCGATCAGGAACAGGCTCCAAGAGCCCTCCGGATGGGTGAAATCGTCGTCGAAGCGGATCGCGTGGTCGACATCTATGAACCAGGGGCCGTCAGGGTCGAGCCAGCGGGGCGGCAGATCCTTGGGCGGTACCCGGTCGGCCATTGTGGGCACGATGCGCTCCAGCTCGACGCCCGCGGCATCGACGACGCGGGCCACCAGCATCCCGACCTCCACCAGAGCCCCCCAGACGGCCACCAGGACCCGGCCCTGGATGAAGGCGCCCGGGTGGATCTTCACGGCGTTCGAGAGCGGGCTGGGCACGAAGCCCAACTCGTCCCAGGCATCCTCGACCTCCTGCTGCCGGGTCTGATCGCCCAGCGGAGAGATCGTGTCGCCATGATCGAACATCGGTGCCGCGAGGATCCGGGCATCGCAGAGCGGGATATCGGGGCTGCCCGAGGGGCCATTGCTGAGCGGCACGGCTACGGTGGCGAAAACCTCGCCCGACACCGGCTCTCCGATGCGCAGGCGCGCGAAGGTGTCGGCGATCGAGAGCGGCTGAGCCGGAACCGGCGCCAGGGCCCGGGCGCCCGAGAAGCTGGCCATCTGCGTTGCGAGGGCGAGCGTGTCCGCCTCTTGCCCCGCCCGCGAGACGGTGGAGACCGGCTCTGCCAACAGGGTGCCAGACGGGACCCGCACGCTGAACCCGGCATCGGCCAGGACCGGCTCGCGGGGCGCACTGCGCAGCACCGACACGGTCTCGGTTTGGAACTCGCCGGGCCCGCCGATGCCGCCGCCCGCCCCGCCGGGCTCGGCCCCTTCGGCGCAATGGATCTGGTTGCCCATGATGTAGCCAGCCTTGATTCCGCGCCAGACATCCAGATCCGAGCCGCTGCGCCAGCATTCCGCGACCTCGATCTCCAGATCTGGGTCTTCCGAGCGCAAGCTGTCCTCGGGATCGGGCCAGGCCTTGCCCTCGATCCGCCAGCCCCGGTCCGAGGTGCCCAGCGGCTCGCGGTGGAAGGCCCAGAGCACCGGCGCGGCCGGGGCCGGATCGTGGCAGACCACGCCCCAGCGGTCGGTGATGATCTGGTCGAGTGTTTCGCTCCGCTCGATCGCGCTCGAGATCGGCGTCGGCGCCCAGGTCAACAGCGCCAGTTGCGGCAGCGGCGCATCTTCGTTGGCGGGCTCGCTGGACCACCAGGTGGCGGGGCGTTCGCCGGCGGTCAGCGTGCCCTCGACCAGCTCGACCGAGGTGATCTCGTAATAGATCCGCTGATCGCCGCGGGTGGTAAAGCCGCCCGCCGTCGAGCCGGGCGCCTTGTCGCCAAAGGTCTGGCCCAGCACGCCATAGCTGGTCTGCCGGGGCGAGGCGGTCAGCGCCAGCACCGCGTCGATCGGGATGCGCCGGGGCCGGGGCTCCTCGCCGCCATCGCGGAGGGTCTGTTCGGCTTCCAGCGGCTCGACGAAATCCGCCGCGCTGGGTTGGGCACCGGTCAGCGCCTCGGCCAGCACCGCGTCGATCGGTGTCTCGGCGCCCGAGCCGCGGGACAGCGCCGGGCTGCGGCTGACGGCCTGCATCTTGTCGATCAGGCTGGGGATCGGCGGCGCGGGCAGCTCGCCCATGGCGAAGTCGACACAGCCCTTGATCTTGAAGAAGAAGAGATCGATCTCGCCGCAGATCTCGCCCTCGAGATACGAGATTTCCTGCCCCGTCTCGGGATTCGTGCCCACGGTCAGGTTCAGCCCGGCATAGGCCGAGATGCCGATGATGATCAGCCGCAGCTCGCCCCGGATCTCGAGGATCCCCTGCAAGAAGAACGGACGGAAGCTCATCAGCGCATCGAACCCGCCCGCGACCAGGGCATAGATCCGGATCTCTTTCGAGCCCCAGAGCATCTCGACATGCATGCCCACGCCGAGGGCCAGCCCGTCGGGGATCGCGACCGGAAAGCGGGGATGGGTCAGCCCGTGGCCCGAGATCATCAGATAGCCCGAGCCCTCGAAGATCAGGATCACCTTGGCCCGGATCGGATCGTCGACGCGGCCGAGATAGATATGCCAGTTCCCGCGCTGCCTGAGGTGGAAGAAGGCCTCGATGGGGATGCGGATCTCGACCAGCGGCTTGATCGCGTATTCGGCGACGATCCCGATGGTCAGCGTGCCGCGCCCGGCGTCGAGGTCGATCACCGCCAGCAGGCTGCCGCCGGCCTCCTCGACCCCCTTCACCGCGGGCGGCGGGGTCAAGAGGGCGGCCTTCATCATCAGGAGGATGCGGGGGCCGGGCAGTTCCAGCAGGAAGACGCCTTTGAGGTTGAAGATCACCCCGCCTTCCATCGTGCCCAGAACGGCGCCCAGGCCAAAGGCCCAGCGGTCGATCTGGGGCGACCAATAGGGCGGGCCACCACCGCCTTCGGGCCCCAGCCGGGTCGGGTTGCCATCGGTCGCTTCGAGCCAGGCGAGCACCGGGGTGGGCGCATTGGCCCATGGGCCGTCCTCGTTGCGCCCGTAATGCATGGCGAACAGCCCCAGCACGCCGAGCAGTCCCAGCCCGGAGGAGCCGAGCGGGATTGGCGCCGGGAAGGTCACTTCGATCGAGACGATCACCCCGGTGGCCGGGCCGCCGGCCTCGGCCGGGATCTGCGCCACGGCGATCTCGGCCCGGATGCGCAGCTTGACCGGGACGATGGTGAGGTCCAGACCGCCGCGGATCTCGGGGATCTCCACACCTTCGGGATTGGTGTAATGGCCGACCTGCATATAGCCCGAGGCGCGCAGCACCGAGGGGATGTCGATCGAGGCGGCCAGAGCCGTCAACTCGGGCGGGCCCAGCGGCGAGATCGGCAGGCGGACCCGGGCGCGCTCGATCGAGATCACGCCCAGATCGGCCGAGAAACCCAGATCGATCTCGAAAGTCATCGGGTTGGTCCGGGCCAGCCGTGCGCCCAGAACCTTCAGGATACGGCCCAGAGGCTCGGCCACCTGCAGCCCCCCGGCCCCGCCCACATCGATGGTATAGCCCTTCGAGCTGTCGAAGACCGGGCGGAATTGGAACCGCTCGCCCTCCTCGGGCGTATAGCCGAGGCGGATGCCAATGGCCTTGTAGCGGACCACCAGGGGCTCATCCGCCGGGATCGTCAGCAATTGGAACCCGCTGCCCCCGCCATTCCCGCCAAAGCCGATATCGGCGGCGATCGCGGTCTCGACATCGAACAGCAGATTGACCTCCGGCCCCGCCAGGCGCGAGCGCACGACCAACTCGCCGCCATAGAGGATCACCCGCTGCACGGTCAGCCAGCCAAAGGCGCTCATGGTGAAGGGGATCGCCAGCGCCCCAGCGGTGAGGGTCAGGGCGGCGACATCGCCTTCCAGCGGATTGGCCGGGGCGGTTGCGGCCAGCACCGGCGCCATGGCCGTGGTTAGCCCCAGCATGTTCAGGCCCGGCCGGTCGCGCGGTTCAATCGTTTCGGGGGGCAGAACGCCCGACATAAGAAGCCCGTTCACATCCGCCGGATCCGCCCCGATCGAGCCGGACACCGTCCAGACCTGCGCCGCGTCATCGACCTGCACCAGGATCCGATAGTCGACCATCCCATCGGCCGTGTTGCCGCCGAGATCGCCCGACAGCCGCTCCGTCGGCAACAGGATTTGGTCCGAGGGCGGCACGTCCTCGGCATCCTCGGGCGCGTTGTCGTTGCCGATGCGCAGCTGTTCCTCGGCCGCGGTCTCGAAATCCAACTGGCCCGAAAGCTCCAGCGCGACAAAGCTGTTCTGCACGATCCGCAGTTTCAACGCGGCGGAGCGGAACCAGGGCGGCGGTGCGGGATCGGCGGGCTCGTCATGGATCTCGACCACTTCCTCCGGCGTGCCCTCGCTGCGCACAACGGTGGCGCGGACGGTGACTGGCGGCGGGTCGGGCAGGGTGACGGTGGCGGTCGCCAGCCAGTAATCGTTGCGGGGATCGTCGTTTTTCTTCCACTCGTCGACCCAGGTGCTGTCCTCTGGCGGCGGACCCTCGATCTCGGGCGGCGACAGGGTGTATTGAAACGCCCCCTGATAGGCGTCCTCGATCATCGCGTGGAAGGCAAAGGCCCGCTGACGCGCGAGCTTGTAGTTATGTGACCGGATCGAGCCGCCAATCTTATGCTCGAAAGAGGCAAAGCCGGTGATTTCGACGAGGCTGGCGGGGGGCAGAGCGTCGAAAACGCTCTTATGGGCCACCATCACGTCCCGCGAGCCAAAGCCAAACTTCGCATCCGGCCCTTCATCGACCGCGGCCTCGGTCCCGGTGTTCCTCGGGTCGCGGGCGAACTCGATCTGTTCCTGCTCGCTATAGGTTTTCAGCGCCTCATCGGGATGGTCAAAGCGGAAATAGGCCTCCAGCGTCGTCGGTGTCATCGCCGGCAGGGCCAGCGTGACCTCGACCTCCTGCTCCTGGCCATCCGCCAGGGCGAAGGTGCAGCTATAGCCCTCGTCGCCGGGCCCTTGGAAATCCGCGGCGCTCTCGTTCACCGTGTTGGGCGACCAATCGGCCTGTCCCGTGGCACCCAGCAGCTTGACCGTGACATGGGTGTCGGTCTGGCTGGCGATATAGGCCTGTGGCAGGATCAGCGGTGTGCCGCCCTGCACCGTCTCCTGCTCGGTGATCGCGGCGGTCCCGGCGACCGCGGGAGTGACCTCGAACTCCTGGCTGTAGGGCGAGAGCCGGATGTCGAGCGAGCGCGCATGGCCGTCCGTGTCCGAGGCGGTGATATGCACCACCATCTCGGTGAACGGCCCCATGCCGACATCGAAGGTCCGCCGCACCTGGTTCTCGATCATCACCGTGTAGGGCGGGCGGCCCCCATTCACATCCGCGATGACCACCGAGTCGGGCGGCACCTGCGCCACCGCCGTCAGCAGACCGGTGCGGGTGATCCCGTAATATCGCCCCCGCTTGTCGACAAAGCGGGCGTTCAGCTCCAGCCATTCGTCGCCCTGATTGATGACCGCGAGCTCGAAATCCCCGGTCACCCCCGGCTGCGCGCCCCAGCCGATCAGCAGGTTGCGCACACCGGCGGAGACGGCGAAATCCTCGACCCCGTTGGGCGCCACATAGAGGCGCACTTCCGGCATGTAGAGGCCGGTCCAACTGGCATCGAAGCCGAATTGATCGAGGATCTCGGGCGGGGTCGATCCGGTCGACAGATCCAGCGTTGCCGAGCGGAACCCGATCCCCACCGTCTTGGACGACCCGAGGAAGGCGTATGGCGGATCCATCTGGATCAGATCCACCACCGCCATATCCGCCGGGTCGTCCAGCCCCTCCACCCCGAAGGAGGCCATGGCCAGGTCGAGAACGCTCGGCGTCTCGTTGTTCTGGCTCAGCCGCAGTTTGAAGCGCGGCATGGTGAAGGTGACATCGGTGTCGCCCGAAAGCTCGACCATGCGGCCGTCTTCCTCGAGCCTTGCGCCGATCAGGAAGGGCACCCGAAGGACCGCCGCGGTGATCACCATATCCAGCGTGAAGACGGTCGAGGGATAATCGGCGGTGTCGCTCAGCCCCTCCAACAGGCCGAGGATATCGGCGTCGTCCTCGGAATCGAGCGCGCCAGAGGCCGCCTGCACCACCGGGGCCGCCACGCGCGCGGCACGGAATTCAAAGGCAATGTTGCTGTCGCGCAGGTCGAACCAGGGGTCGCGGCGCCCATCATCGTCGCGGGGATGGCCCTCGGCGGTGGCGGCATCCACGCCGATGGTACCGGTAGCCGGGTCATAGAAACTGCCCAGCTCACCGCTGATCCGGGCCACGCCCCGGATGACCACGCTGTCCTCGGTCACCGCGGTGTCGTATTCTTGAACGCGGATCGCGGCCACCGCGGCATGGATCGGGCCCAGCGGCGCGCCACGCAGCAGATAGGGCGCAATCAGATCGTATAGGGCCAAGTCCCATTGCATCGCGGTGCCCCCCAAAGAGCCGCAGTCAAGAAGTCTCGAAGTCTTGGTAAAAGAGAGGCGCCCGTCCGAGCCTCCCGACTCATGCCTGAACCGTTCTGTGCACTAAGGGTCTCATTCCACCCTTCTGACAGGAACCCGAATCGGCGCATACACGTTATGCATGTCTGCATCACAACGAGACAGTCTGGATTGGAATGATCTGCGATTGGCCTTGTCGATCGCCCGCTCCGGCTCGTTGCGCAAAGCGGCAATGACGCTCGGGATCGATCAGTCCACGGCCGGGCGGCGCCTGGCGGCGTTGGAGACGGTCCTGGACACCCCGCTCTTCCGCCGCTCGCGCCAGGGGATGATGCCGACCGAGGCGGGCGAGATCCTGATCGCTCGCGCCGCCGAGATCGAAAGCCAGACACTGAGGATTGCGGACGCGGTCAATCCCGGCAATCGCAGCGCTCAGGGCATCGTGCGGGTCGTCGGCAACCAGTGGATCATCGATCTGCTGACCCGGGGCGGGCTGGGCGCCTTTGTGCGGGACCGCCCCGGCATTGCATTGCGCGTCACCACCGGGCGTCCGAATTCCAGCCTGTGGCGCGGCGAGCCGGGTCTGGCACTGTGGTTCGAGCAGGAGCCGCTGGACGGCGCCTTCGCCATCCCCTTGGCCAATTTGCCTTATGCGGTCTATCGGGCCAGCGATTGCCAGACCAAGGACTGGATCCTGTTCTATGACGAGGACCGGACCGATTCCCGCTTCGGCACCCTTGTCGACCGGTTGAAGGATTGGAACGAGCGCGTGGCGATGACCGCGACCGATGCCGGCACCCTCTATTCCGGGATCAGCGCGGGCCTGGGCCAGGGCTTCCTGCCCTGCTGCATCGGAGACAAGGATCCGCGGTTGATGCGGGTGGAAGACCGCGAGAAACCGTTCTCCCGGCCGCTCTATCTCCACAGCCATCCGGACACGCTGAACCTGCCGCGGGTGCAGACCCTGATGGCCTGGCTGCGCAGCAATGCCGAGAAGATCCTGGGAGCGACCCGGTCGGCCACCTGAGCGGCAGCGCTCACGATCACGAGGGCGCGCCAGTGCTGGCCGCGCTAGGTCTGACCCAGCAGCGAGACCCACAACGGGCTTGGTGTGCGCGGCTGGTCATCCGGCGTGGCCTATGGGTGCGGGACCCGGCGCCCGCAGATGCTGTCTGTCGGGTCGGGTTTCTGGCGGGAGCGCGACTTTGCCGGCGGGGTACGTCCGTCCCGCTGCGGGCGCCCCGGAGCAAAACACCAGTCGAGATCCAAAGATCGACATTCCCGGGCCGGAGTGCTTTTCTCAGGGCGGTGCAACGCGGCAGGGGCTGGACATGCGGGAACTTGTGATCGGCGGGGCTCAGATGGGGCCCATCCAGAAAGCGGACAGCCGGGAGGCGGTGGTGGCGCGGATGCTGGCGCTGTTGGACCAGGCGATTGCCGCCAAATGTGACCTCGTCGTCTTTCCGGAGCTCTGCCTCACCACCTTCTTTCCGCGCTGGCTGATGGCGGATGGTCCGGAGGTCGACGCCTGGTTCGAGACCGAGATGCCCAACGGCGCCACACAACCGCTGTTCGACCGGGCGCGGGCGGCGGGGGTGGCGCTCTCGTTCGGCTATGCCGAGCTGACGCCGGGCGGGCAGCATTTCAACACCCAGATCCTCACCGACCGCGGCGCCGAGATCATCGCCAAGTATCGCAAGGTCCATCTGCCCGGTCACGCCGAGTACGAGCCCGAGCGGCGCCACCAGCATCTCGAGAAACGCTATTTCGTGCCGGGCGATCTGGGCTTCCCGGTCTGGCGCAATCTGGGGGCCTGGATGGGTATGCTCATCTGCAACGACCGGCGCTGGTCCGAGGCCTATCGCGAGCTGGCGCTGCAGGGGGTGGAGCTGGTGATGCTCGGCTACAACACCCCGACGACGAATGCCGACGGTGCGGACGAGCCATTGGAGACGCGGATCTTCCACTCGACCCTCTGCATGCAGGCCGGGGCCTATCAGAACTCGTGCTGGGTGGTCGGTGTCGCCAAGGCCGGGGTCGAAGACGGGCACGGCCTGTTCGCCGGGTCGGTCATCATCAATCCGGACGGGCAGGTGGTCGCGCAGGCCGGGACCGAGGGCGACGAGTTGCTGGTCCATGCCTGCGACATGGACAAGGCGCTGTTCGGCAAGCAGACGATCTTCGACTTCAAGAAACACCGCCAAATCCAGCACTATCAGCGGATCGGCCAGCAGACGGGGATCATCTATCCCGATGGCACGCCGGGATGAGCGGTTTCGATCTGGTCATCCGCGGCGGCACCATCGCCACGGCGGACGCGGTCTTCGACGCGGATCTGGGCATCCGCGACGGCAAGATCGCCGCGCTGGCCGAGGGGCTGAGCGCCCCGGACGAAATCGATGCGACGGGCCGGCTGGTCCTGCCCGGCGGGATCGAGGCGCATTGCCATATCGCCCAGGAATCCGGCATGGGGCTGATGTGCTCGGACGATTACGAGAGCGGGTCGATCTCGGCCGCCTTCGGGGGCAATGCGTCCTTCGTCCCCTTCGCCGCGCAGCGCAAGGGCTGGAGCATCCTCGAGACGCTGGACATTTATGACGGCCGCGCCGCGCCGAAATCGGTGATCGATTACGGCTATCACCTGATCGTCGCCGATCCAACGCCGGAGGCGCTGGCCGAACTGCCGCGTGCCTTTGCCCGGGGGGTGACCTCGTTCAAGGTCTTCATGACCTATGACATCTCGATCGATGACGGGCAGTTCCTCGACATCCTCTCGGTCGCAAAGGCCAATGGCGCGATCACCATGGTGCATGCCGAGAACAAGCAGATGATCGCCTGGATGACCGATCGGCTGCTGCGGGAGGGGAAGACGGCGCCGCGCTTTCACGCGCCCAGCCGGCCGGCGCTGGCCGAGGTCGAAGCGATCAACCGCGCCATCAGCCTCGCCCGGATGGTGGATGCGGCCCTGTTCATCGTCCATGTCTCGACCCCGGGCGGCGCCGCGCTGGTCCGGCAGGCGCGGGCCGAGGGCGCCAAGGTCCTTGCGGAGACCTGTCCGCAATACCTGTTTCTGACCGAGGACGATCTCGACCGGCCGGGCCGGGAGGGCGCGAAGTTCATCTGCTCGCCGCCCCTGCGCGATGCAGCCACGCAAGAGATCCTGTGGGACCATATCAAGGTCGGCGATTTCGCCCTCGTCTCCTCCGATCACGCGCCGTTCCGCGCCGATGAGACGGGCAAGTTCCACGCCGGCGCGGATGTCGCGTTCAACAAGATCGCCAACGGGATGCCGGGGATCGAGATGCGCCTGCCGCTGCTTTTCTCCGAGGGGGTGGTGAAAGGGCGGATCCCGCTGACGCAGTTCGTCGCCCTCTCCGCCACCAATGCGGCGCGGACCTATGGCATGTTGCCCGAGAAAGGCGTGATCGCCATCGGCGCCGATGCCGATCTGGCGATCTGGGACCCTGGCGCGGTTTGGACGGCGGGCGAGATGCATGACAACATGGATTACAACCCCTTCGCGGGGCGCGAGATCACCGGGCGTCCGGTGACGGTGCTCTCGCGCGGGCGCCGGATCGTCGATGAAGGCACCCTGGTCGCACGCCCGGGAAGCGGGCGGTTCATTGCCCGCAAGCCGGTAGATCTCCACACGGAGACCGGGTGGTGAGCCGGCCCGGCCCGATCCTGGTCATCAACCCGAACTCGAACCCGGCGGTGACCGAGGGGCTGAGCCATGCGCTCGATCCCCTGCGGCTTTCGGGGGCGCCCGAGATCGAGACCATGACGCTGGCCGAAGGCCCGTTCGGCATCGAGAGCCAGATCGATTCCGACGCGGTGGTTTTGCCGCTGGTCTCGGTCGTGCGGGCGCGCAGCGATGTCTCGGCCCTGGTGATCGCCTGCTATTCCGATCCCGGGCTCGAGGCCTGCCGTGCGGCCGCGTCCGTCCCGGTCTTTGGGATGCAGGAAAGCGGGATCCTGACCGCGCTGTCGCGGGGCGACCAGGTGGGCGTTATCGCCCTCTCGACCGCCTCGATCGCCCGGCACAGGCGTTATCTGCGCCGGATGGGCGTCTCCGAGCGGATTGCGGGGGAATACGCGCTCGACATGTCGGTCGACGAGTCTGCCCGGGGCGCGCATGTCGCCGAGGCCCTGGCGACGGCGGGTGCCGCGCTCCTCTCCGGCGGGGCGGATGTGTTGGTGCTGGGCTGCGCCGGCATGGCGGCTCACCGGCGCGCGTTGCAGGAACGTCTGGGCGTGCCGGTGGTCGAGCCGGTGCAGGCGGCGGTGGCCATGGCTCTCGGCAGCGTCCTCGGCGATTGATCGCCCTCTATTCCTCGTTGGTCTCGGCGCTGACCATCCCGACCATCGCGCCTTTGATCGACCAGTCCCGGCGGTCCTCGATAATGGCCGCGAAATGGGCGAGATCATCGGCCATGAAATCGTCCAGCCAGCCGGCAAGCGCGATCAGCACGGGAAAGCGGGCGATCTCCTCGCGCACGGTCAGGCGCGTTCCCCCGGCCTCCGGCGCGGTGGTAAAGGCGTGCATCACGTCGAGATCCAGCGTCTCGTCGATGGCCACCGCCCGTTTGGTCAGGCTGACCCCCTCCTCGAGGGCGACAAGTGTCTCGGTATAGCGCTCGGGCTTCTCCTCGGTGCTGCCCAGCGTATGAAAGACCCGGTCCTCGCCCAGGGCGAAGCGGCCTTCGATGCGCAGCACCGTCGGGCCCCAGGGCTGTCCGTCGGCGCTGGCAAAGCGGCGCCACACCTCGCCCGGTGGGGCATCGATCCAGCGGCTGCGCTCGACGGTCAGCCGCCCGGGCAGATGCACCCGGTTCAGCCGCATGGCGAGGATAATCACCGCAGCCCCGACGGCGAAGTACAGCACCCAGCCGGTAAAACCCGACAATTCAACCCCGGTCAGCGCCGCGACCCCGGAAACCAGATCGCCCCGGTCTAAAAGTTGGAAGCAGAGCAGCGCCAGAAGCAGGATATCAATCGGGATCAGCAGTGCTGGCAGGGCCATGACCGCCGCGACCGACAGGGCGATCCCGGCCAGCGCGGCGAGCAAAACGCCGCCATCCCAGGCCAACCCGCCCCGGAGCTGTGCAAGGAAGAGAACCGCGTAGACCCCGTGCCAGAGCAAGCGGCGCCATTGTAACTGCAGCCGCTCGCCCATGGCCCTGTCCGGCCGATCAGGTGTCGCTGGCGGCGCCGTCTGCGGCGTCGGGGGCCGTGCCGGGCAATTCCGCACCGCAGGGGGCGGCCAGGGCATCGACCCGCTCGGCGAACCAGTCGGGGATCTCGTTCGGCAGGTATTGGCTCAGCTGTGCCACCACATCGTCAAAGATCACGCGGCTTTCCGCGTTGGCCAGCGGTGGCCATTCCTCGGCTGAGCCCGAGAGGTTGGTATAGATCAGATAGGCCACCGCGATCAGCAAGACGCCCCGCGCCACGCCGAACAGAAAGCCCAGAACCCGGTCAATCGGCCCGATCGCCGAATCCAGAATGGCCGAGGAGAAGATCGGCGTGAACACCGACAGCACCAGCAGCGACCCCGCCACGATCAGCGTAAAGGCCGCAATGGTCGAGATCACGCAGGATTTCGCGAAGAAATCGCCGACAACCGGCGCCTCGCGCATCAGGGGCTCGACCGCCGGGGTCAGATAGAACGCCAGCGCCGCGGCGATCACCCAGCCGCCGATGGCAAAGATCTCGCGCGTGAAGCCCCGCGAATAGGCCAGGATCCCCGAGAGGAGAATGATGACAGCCACCCCGCCATCGACAATCGTGAACTGCATTACTCGTCCCCCTCTGCGGCGCCGGACGCTCCCGCCCGGGCCGTCTCGATATCGGCGAAGACGCTGTTAACAAAGCCGGGCAGATCGCTCCACCCTTTTGTGATCAGGCCCGCAGGTGCCTCGGCACGGCGGCTTTCCGGCATCAGGGCGGTGGCAAAGCCCAGCTTCTCGGCCTCCTTCAGCCGCGCCTCGCCCTGCGGCACGGGGCGCAGCGCGCCCGAGAGGCTGATCTCGCCAAAGACCACCGTGTCCACCTCCAGCGCCTGTCCAGACAGGGCCGAGAGCAGGGCGGCCGCCGCCGCCAGATCCGCCGCCGGCTCGCCGATGCGCAGCCCGCCGGCGACGTTCAGGAACACATCCATGCCCGAGAAGGTGATGCCGCAGCGCGCCTCCAGCACCGCCAGGATCATGCTCAGCCGCGCGCTGTCCCAGCCCACGACCTGCCGGCGCGGTGTGCCCAGGGGCGAGGGCGCCACCAGCGCCTGGATCTCGACCAGGAGCGGACGGGTCCCCTCGATCCCGGCGAAGACCACAGCGCCCGAGGCCGCCTCGCCCCGTTCGCCCAGGAACAGCGCCGAGGGGTTGGCGACCTCGGCCAGGCCGGCGCCCGTCATCTCGAACACCCCGATCTCGTCGGCGGGGCCGAACCGGTTCTTGACGCTGCGCAGAATGCGGAACTGATGCGCCCGCTCGCCCTCGAAATAGAGCACGGTGTCGACCATATGCTCAACCACGCGGGGGCCCGCGATCTGCCCGTCCTTGGTCACATGGCCGACCATGATCACCGCGATCCCGCGGCGCTTGGCGAAGCTGGTCAGCTCATGCGCCACGGCCCGGACCTGCGAGACCGAGCCCGGCGCGCTCTCGATCATGTCGGCCCAGAGGGTCTGGATCGAATCGATCACAACCAGATCCGGCTTGGCCGCCTCAAGCGTGGTCAGGATATCGCGCAGATTGGTCTCGGCGGCCAGTTCCAGCGGGCTCTCGCCCAGGTCCAGGCGGCGGGCGCGCAGCCGGACCTGCGCCACCGCCTCCTCGCCCGAGACATAGACGACCGAGAGGCCACGCCCCGCAAAGGCCGCCGCCGCCTGCAACAGTAGGGTCGATTTGCCGATCCCGGGATCGCCGCCCACCAGAACGGCCGAGCCCGCCACCAGGCCGCCGCCCAGCACCCGGTCCATCTCGGCCAGGCCAGACTCGGACCGCGCCGGCGGCGCCTCGCCGCCCGAAAGCGCGACCAGCTCCATCCGCCGCCCCTTCGCCCGGCCCAGCGTTTTGGCTGCTGGGCCCGCGGCGCTCAGGCCCTGATCCTCTTCGACGGTGTTCCACGCCCCACACGCGGCGCATTGCCCGGCCCATTTCTTATGGGCCGCCCCGCAGGCGCGGCAGACATAGCCGGGTGCGCCCTTAGCCAACGGTGAACACGAAGCCGAAGAAGACCAGCAGGACAAAAACGATCTGCAAGATCGGCAGGATCTTGTACCAGCCGCGCTCGACCAGGAACACACAGACACACCCGGCCAGGGCCACGGGAGAGAGCAGCCGGGCCACCCCCGGTTCGCGCTCCAGCAGGAACCACATGACCGCCAGCATCGAGACCAGACCGAACAGATGCGCCGCCCGGGTCCATCCGGTCGACAGCATCGATTGCCCGATCGAGAACAAGGTCCCCATCCCGACCGCGATCCCCGAGAAAATCGCAATGACATAAAAGATGATCGTCAGCATGCCCCCGCCCTACACAAGCACCGCCCGCGCCGCAAGAGACCGCCGGCGCCACCCCCGCCCCTCCCCTTGGGGAGGCCGGGAGGGGACGAGCAGCGCCGGAGGCGATGCGCACCAAAAGCAATGTGAGCGCCCTGCGCGAACGCCGTTTCGTCCGGGGATGTTTGGTTCGAAACTGTTTTGCCCGGAACGGTTTGCGTGATGGCGTTCAGTCCGGGGGCGCCTTTTCCGAGGTTGCCTGATCCGGCACGATCCGCGCCGCCTTCGCCGTCTTCCAGCTCACCCAGATCGAGGCCAGCACACAGCCAGTGAATAGCCACAATCCCCAGGCCGGGGTGACATGACCGATGCCAACGCCTTTGACGACCACGATGTAAAGCGCGATCAGGAACACATCGGCCATCGAGAGTTTCCCAACCGCCTCGATCAGTCCCGCGGGCCCTTGCCAGCCGCGATGGATCGCCACCAGCATCACCGTCTTACCCCAGGGCACCACAATGGCCAGGAGCGCGACCAGTAGGCTCAGCGCGGGATCGACCTCCCAAAGATCCCGGACCCCGTCGGCAATGGTGATCTGATTGCCGGAGAACCAGGGCAGCACGCCGGCGGTGGCCAAGGGCGCGAACCAGGCCAGCGGATAGACCGCCAGCAATGTGAGATTCACCAGATGATGGAACGGCAAAAACCCTCTCCCCGGTCAGGGGGAGAGGGCTAGCATGCCCCGGCCCGGGGTGTCACGCGCGGCCAAGCGGGGCGCGGGCGGCACCGGCGGCCGGGGCCGGTCTCGTCAGGTGACCTTGATCTCTTCGAAATTCAGCGAGAAATCCTCGCTCGGCACCGCATTGCCGGCCCCGCCGGGCGTGTGGGTGCCGTGGTCGATCGAGAGCACGTCGATCCATTTGTCGTGGTCGCCAGAGCTGGCGCTCGACCCGGTCTGATAGCTGGTCACCAGCACGTTTTTCATCTGATAGCGATATCCGCCCGCAGCGGCATCCAGGCTGTCCTCGCTCAGGGCTTCGGGGGTGTCGATCTCTTTGGTCATGTCTCGTCTCCTCGTTTCAGGGGGGCGCCGCGGTCAGGACGGCATCACCGGGAAGACCCCGGGGATCTGCCGCAGGGCGGCGGTGAACAGGGTGCGGATCGTTTGCAGCATCGTGGTCATGTCGTCCTCCATCGGCTGTGGTGTTTCGATGGGTTAACCCTAGCGATTCGGACAATCTGTGGATGTGAGGGGGGTCACACCCTTTCACCCCTGCGCGAAGCCCCCGCCCACCCCACCCACCCCCCGGTGGTCGGGAGCTCCGCCCAGGGGCGAAAGGGTGTCAGACGAAAAGCTGGGCGAGTTTCAGGAGCATCGTGCCGAGCACGATCAGCACCAGCGAGGAGAGCGGGCCGAACCGCCGCTCGGGCATTGCGGCGGCCAGCAGGGCCAGCCCCATGGTGACCGCGGCGAAGGCGGTGATCCCGGCCAGCCTGAGCCCCCAGCCCCCGCCCTGGCCCAGCGCGCTGAGGGCGGCCAGCGCGATTGCGCCGGCCAGCACCACCACGCCCAGCCAGCGCCGCGTGCCCGTGCCCGCGCTCACATGGCGCTGCGCCAGCGCGATGGTTTGCATCAGCCCGAAGGACAGTGCCAGGAAGGCCAGCAGGTAGAGATAGGCCGAAGGGCCGGGGGCGGCGCTCACCCTGCTACCGGATCGCTGCAATCGGGCCCTCGGCCAGCCCGTTGACGAATTGGTGGACATAAGGATTGCCGCTGTCGTCGATCTCGGCCACCGGGCCTTCCCATTGCACCCTGCCTTCATGCAGCATCGCGACCCGGTCTGCGATCTTGCGCACGCTGGTCATATCGTGGGTGATGGTCATGGCGGTGATCTTCATCTCGACGACGATTTCGCGGATCAGGTCGTTGATCACATCGGCCATGATCGGGTCGAGCCCGGTGGTCGGCTCGTCGAAAAAGATGATCTCGGGCTCGGCGGCGATGGCGCGCGCCAGGCCCACGCGTTTCTGCATGCCGCCCGAGAGTTCGGCCGGGTAGAGATCGGCCGTCTCGGCGGTCAGGCCCACGCGGCGGAGCTTCTCGACCGCCAGATCCCGCGCATCGGATTTCGCCAGCTTCCTGGGGCCGCGCAGCAGGCGGAAAGCCACATTCTCCCAGACCAGCATCGAATCGAACAGTGCGCCGCCCTGGAACAGCATCCCGAATTTATCGAGCAGCGCCTCGCGCGCCCCGCCGCGTGCTGCCACGGCATCGGCCCCGTCCACCGTGATCGTCCCCGCATCCGGCGTGACGATCCCCAGCACGCATTTCAGCGTGACCGATTTCCCGGTGCCCGAGCCGCCGATGATCACCATCGACTGCGCCTGGCCGACGCGGAGATCCACGCCGCGCAGGACATGTTTTGGGCCGAAGGATTTGGTGATGGCGTTGAGCTCGATCATGCGGGGGCCTCCCTCTCGCACCAGCTCTTATCAGGCCCCGGCCCCGGGGAGCAAACCCAGAAGGTTCTCGAGCACGCGAAGGAGCGCGCTGATCACCTCGTCCAGGCTGGGGGCCTGCCAGATGCCGTTTTGTTCGAATTTGGTATGGATCGCCGCGCTGAGGCGGCTGGCGACCAGGGCGACCAGGGCACAGAAAAACGCCTCGACCCAGATCCGGCGGACCTCGGCGACCTTGATCTCCATCAGCATCTCGACCCCGATCGTGAAATCCGCCAGCCGTTCGCCCTGGCCGCGGATCCGTCCGACGATCTCGTTGAGCGCATTGCCGAGATGGAGATAGATCCGGCCCCGGCGCAGCGCGCGCGAGATCGGCCGGTGGCGGCCCCAATAGGCCCAGGCGAAATAGAAGACCGGGGCCCAGAAGAGTCCATCGATCACACCGGTTATGAACTCTCCGTCCAGCCGGGTCTGCCCGGCCCAATGCCCGGCGGGGTCGCGGATGATCTCGATGCTGAAATGCTTCCAGGCGTTGAAGATCTGGTAGAGCGCCACGACCAGGATCGTCGCCCACATGGGCTGGAATTTGCGAAAGCGCAGGATCCGCCGCCCGGCGATGCGCAGCGGCTCGTCCGATAGGGTCCGCCAGATCGACACGACTTTATTGAAGCAGGACATATAGCGCCAGCGCAGGAACAGCAGCGCTTCGAGCTCGGAACTGTCATCGCTGAACGGACAGCAGCGCAGCGCCTCGAGATTGGCGTCGGACAGCTCCATCAGCTTGGCGCCCTCGGGCGACGTGGCCAGGCTGACGTCGGTGATCTCGACCGGCATAGTCGACAGCGCCTGGGGTTTGCTGGCCAGTTCCTCGGTCCAGGAACTGCCGGTGAGGCTCAGATGCCCCTCGGCCTCGCGGATAAAGGTCGCCGCCACCAGGGCATGGCGGAGCCGTTCCTGATCGTCCGGTACCACGCCGTGCCAGAGGATCTCGAACAGGATGATCCCATCCGAGCGCACGCGGTAGATAAGCGCCGCGATCTCGGGCGCATCAGGTGCGCAGAACCGGCGGATCGTATCGTTGACCTCGGCGAGAAAGACGCGCTTGTCGGGGCCGGGGCTGGTGGGCCGTGCTGCCGGGACAGCCTCGAACACCGTGCCCATATCGCGCGGTGCCACCAGGGCGGAGATCTGCGGAATCCAATCGAGAAAGGTCGTCAAACCAAGTCCGTCTGCGTCGGGTCGCGCCTCAGAAGAAGAGCGAGGCGAACATCAAGACTGCAACGAACAGTGCCGGAGCCAGTTCAGAAAGTTTAAGCCGGGCGTAGGGCCCGGCCATGTCACGCAATCGCTTGAAATGTCTGAGTTCAAAGTCTCGGAACGTCGATTGCCCCGAGCATTCTTGGGTGAAATAGGTCACGGCCATCCGCCTTATGCTTCTTTTTGGTGTCGGGAACATGCGGACTCGCCCATCGATTGTCAAGGAACCCCGACGGGTCTGAGAGGGATCTGTGAAGATCCCGCTAACGCAGGATGGGTGAGCGCTGAAAATCCCTATTGCGCCCCGCCACCCGCTTGGCTGAGGCATTCTTCGACGACCCTGGCCAAGAGGTCGCCCGGCATCTCCAGCACCGCGCGGGTGCCGTCATGCATCAGTGCCGTGATCGCGCCGTTGTCATAGTTCAAAGCCAGAGCGAGGCGATTGGAGAAGTTGACCTCGGCCTGGTCGAGCAGCGCTTCATAGGTCTCGTCATACCCGTCGTGATAGCCGATATAGAGCGAGGCATAGTCGAGCGCCTGGACGCAGGTCGCGAGATAGGTCGGGTCGGCCATGTCATCTCCTTACGCTGGGAACAGGGCCTCGGTCAGAATATAGTTCGAGGCGAGGATCAGGATCGAGGCGGTCACCACCGCATTGGTCGTTGCGCGCCCCACACCCTGCGCGCCGCGACCCGAGTTATAGCCCTGATAGCAGCCCATCAGCGCGATGATGAAGCCGAAGACGGCGGCCTTGATCAGGCCGGAGGTGATGTCGCCGGTCTCGAGAAAATTCCAAGTTGTCTGGATATAGGTCGCCGGGTTGAAGTCGAGCCTGAGCACGCCCACCAGAAACCCGCCCATGATGCCGATGATGTCGCCGATGAACGCGAGCAGCGGCATGGCGATGGTTGCCGCCAGAAGCCGCGGCGCCACCAGATATTTCATCGGATTGGTGCTGAGGGTGGTCAGCGCGTCGATCTGCTCGGTCACCCGCATGGTGCCAAGCTCCGCCGCGATGCTGGCCGAGACGCGGCCCGCCACCATCAGCCCGCCCAGCACCGGCCCCAGCTCGCGCACCATGCCGATGGCGACGATCGAGGGCACGACGCTTTCGGCATTGAACCGCGCGCCCCCGGCAAAGATCTGCAAGGCCAGCGCGCCCCCGGTGAACAGCGCGGTCAGCCCCACCACCGGCAGCGAGAAATAGCCGATGCGCACAAATTGCTGCCAGAGCTCGCGGAGGTAATAGGGCGGGCGGACCACATGGCTGACCCCCTCGGCAGCGAACAGGACCAGCGCGCCGGTGGCCCGGGCCAATCCGATGACCGCGGCCCCGATCTGAGCCAAAAATCCGATGACCAGGTTCATGCCCGCTCCCTGCTTCGCCGCCGAGGTATAGGACGCGAGGACGGCACTGCCAAGACGCCTCGCAGCCTGCCGCCCGGCAGAGTTCTGGCAGGCGTTGGCGGATCGGGGAAGCGGCCCCGGCCTTCCCGCGCGGCAGTGGCGGCAGGACGGTGCTGGCGGGGGTCAGCCGCCCGCGCGCCGCGCCAGCTCGACCGCGATCCGGCGGGCGATCGGCATGGCGTCGGCCCGTGCCATCCCGGTGGTCAGCCGCCGGTCATAGAGCAGCCTCAGCAGCGCCCGGTCATGCGTGGTCAGCCGCGCGAACTCGCCATCGTCGTTGAACAGCGAGGGCCGCACGCTCGGGTCGTCATTCACCAGCCCGAGGGCCTGGGCATATTCCTCCTCGACACAGGCCGTCAGCAGCAGATCGGGCAGGCTCGCGCGCAGGAAGATGATGGCGGTGACGATCTCGCCCCGTACCCGGCCTTGCAGCCGGTCGCTGGTCGCGCTCCACACCGTGCCGCCGCAGGGCGAGCCGGAGGCGTGCCAGTCGCGGATCGTCTGGGCCAGGCCGGTCCAGAAGCGCTCGGGCAGCTTGCTGTCCGGGGTGCGGGGCAGCCCGGTCCGGCCGATCTCCCGCCATTGCCGATCCTCGAGCACGACGAAGGAGACTAGCGGGCGCCGGGTCTCTCCGCTTTGCGCGTCCTGGCTGAGGAATACCGGCGTCAGGCCGGTCTCCTGCCGGATCACTTGGTTGAAGGCCCTGAGACGGGGAATCAGCCGCCGGCTCTCGGCCTCGCCGCCGACGAGACGCAGGCTGGGCCCGCGCGTGACCCGGCGCAGGACCCGCGGCCGCGGTTTCGAGGTGGTGCGCCCAGTGGCGAAAGGGTCCGCCTCGAAGTCAAAGGCAATCCGGCGGAAATTCCGGGTCAGGTCGGCGGCGGTCCAGGGGGCATCCGCCGGGTCGGTCTCCGAGCGCATCAGCCCCTGCGCCAGCAGCCGGTCCTGATAGACGCTCCAACGGCTGCTGCGCGTCTCGGTCTGCTGGGCGGGCGGCGGCGGCGCGCAGGCGGCCACGGACAGAGCGGCGAGGCCAAGCGAGAGAAACAGCAGGCGGCGCATCGCGAAATCCTTCAAAGCACTTTAAAGATAGATCCTATCATAGCGCGCACCGAGGCTGGTCAGGATTTCATGGCCGATCGTCCCGGTCATCTCGGCCAGGGCATCGATGCTTTGGTTCGGGCCGATCAGCTCGACCATGTCGCCAGGGCGCGCCTCGGGCACGTCGGTGACATCGAGCGTGACAAGGTCCATGGACACCCGGCCTGCAAAGGGAACTGGACGGTTGTGGATAACTCCCATCGCCGTGCCGGAATTGCCCATCTGCCGGATCAGCCCATCGGCATAGCCGGCGGCCAGCGTGGCGATCCGGCTGTCGCGGGTGGCAATATAATGCGCAGCGTAGCCAACGCTTTCGCCGGCGGCGATGTCACGGATCTGCAATATCGGCACCTCGACCGTGACGGCGTGGCGGCCGGCGTCGAAGGGCCATCCGCCATAGAGGCCGATGCCGGGGCGGGTCATGTCGAAATGATAATCGGGTCCCAGCAGAATCCCTGCCGTGGCTGCCAGCGTCAGGCCGGTGTGTCGCCCTTCTGTCATCTTCTGGAAAGCGGATAACTGCGCAGCATTCTGCGGATGCTCCGGGGTGTCGGCACAGGCCAGATGGCTCATCAGATGGGTGATCTGGGGGGGCAGCGGGCCGAGGGCGGCCAGCTCGGACGGCTCCATCCCCAGCCGGTTCATGCCCGTGTCGAGCTGCAGAATGGCCGACCCCGCGGGCCCTGCCAGCCAGTCGGAAACCTGCCCGGGCGCATTCAGGATCGGGCGGAGATCCTGGGTGCGAAACACCGGCTCCTCCGCCGCGCTATAGCCCGCCAGGATGTGGATTTCGGGCGCCGCGCCCAGGGCGCTGCGCAGGGCCGCGCCCTCGCCCGGGGTGGCGACGAAGAAGGTACGGCACCCGGCCTCGTGAAGCCTGCGGCTCACCTGGGCGATCCCGCAGCCATAGGCGTCCGCCTTGACCACCGCCGCGGTCTCGCAGCCCGGCGGGGTGAGGGCATCCAGCGCCCGCCAATCGGCGGCGATGGCGCCCAGATCGATGGTCAGCCGCCCGGTCAGCATGGCGCGCGCCGCTCTAGGAGGTCCCGGGTCTGCGGCGCAGCGTTCCGCTGCACCGCGCCCGGGACGTGTTCGGTCTCAGCCAAAACCGGCGTGATCCGGGCTCGGGCCGCTGGGTTGGACGGGGTCGGAGAACTTGGTGAATTTGCCCTCGAAGTTGAGGTCCACTGTCCCGATTGGGCCGTGCCGCTGCTTGCCGATAATGACCTCGGCCTTGCCAAACAGACGCGCGGCTTTTTCCTGCCATTCGGGGAATTTCGGGTCATCTTCGCTGGGCTTCATCCGTTCGTGATAGTATTCCTCGCGGAACACGAACATCACCACATCGGCGTCCTGCTCGATAGAGCCAGATTCGCGCAGGTCGCTGAGCTGTGGCCTCTTGTCGTCCCGCGCCTCGACCTGACGGCTGAGCTGCGACAGCGCGATCACGGGGATATCCAGCTCCTTCGCAATCGCCTTAAGCCCCTGAGTAATCTCGGAAACTTCGTTCACCCGGCCCTGATCCTTGCTCGAGGCGGGGCGCAGGAGCTGGAGGTAATCGACCACCATCACATCCAACCCCTCGGTCCGTTTCAGCCTGCGCGCCCGCGCTGCCAGCGAGGAGATCGGCAGCGCGGGCGTATCGTCGATGAACAATTTGATCGTTTCCAGATCTCGCGCGACTTCGAGGAAGCGGCGGAAATCGGCCTCTTCGATCCGTCCGCTGAGAAGCTCGTGCGACTTGATTTGAGCCTCGGCCGAGAGGATCCGGTTGGCGAGCTGTTCCGACGACATTTCGAGGGAGAAGAAGCCCACAACGCCGCCCTCGACGGCGCCGATCGTGCCGTCCGGCTTCTCTCCTTTCAGGTATTTCGTGGCGATGTTGAAGGCGATGTTGGTGGCCAGCGCGGTCTTGCCCATCGAGGGACGCCCGGCCAGTATCAGGAGATCCGAGTTCCGCAACCCGCCCAATTTCCAGTCCAGTTCCGCCAGCCCGGTGGGGATGCCGGCCAGCCCGCCGCCCCGCTGGAAAGCGGCGTTAACCATGTTCGCGGCCATGGTCGCGGCCATCGAGAAATCGACGAAACCGCCCTCGTATTTGCCGGTCTCGCCCAGGGTATAGAGCGCCTGTTCGGCCTCGGTGATCTGGTCCTGCGGTTCCTTGTCCGGGTCGAAGGTCTGGGCCGAGGTCTGGATCTCCTCGCCAATGCGGATCAGGTCGCGGCGCAGCGCCAGATCGCGGATCGAGCGGGCGTAATCCTTGACCGAGACCAGGCTGATCGTGGCCTTGGCCAGCGTCACCAGATACTCGGTGCCGCCCAGCTCCTTCAGCCCTTCGTCGTCCTCCAGAAACGGCTTCAGCGTGACCGGCGAGGCCAGCACGTTCTTCTGGATCCGCTTGGCGGCGAGGTCGAAGATTCGGCCATGCACCGGGTCATAGAAATGATGCGCGCCGATAATTGACGCAATTCTGTCATAACAATCATTGTTCAGCAGCAGCGCGCCCAGCAGCGCCTGCTCGGCCTCGATGTTATGCGGTTGAAGCTGGGTTTCGGACGTGCTGTTCTGCGTCGTCTGGCCATCGGGCATACGCGGTGTCTCCTGCCTCTCCCGTCCGGATTCTTGCAGACCGGTCCAGGTTTGAAATCATGTGTGACAGGGCGCGAACCGGGCCTGTCATCAAACTGTCGCCAGGACGATACGAAAGATTAACCCGATTCTCGACAGCAGCTTGCCCTTGACCCCGGCCTGTCCCCCATATCCACACGCCTGTGGATAAGTCTGTTGGCAGAGCGAAAAATCCAGACAAGCGGCAGGGCTAGGCGCTGGAGATCAGAAAAGCTTTGCGATTCGAGACTAATTTGACTCAGCCCAGAAGCGAATGATCTGATGGGCGATGGCCATCGGAGGCGGGGTGAACAGGCCCTCTGGATGGCTGCGGGCGAGCATGGCGCGGGCGGTGTCGCGGCTGAACCAGCGGCAATCTTCCAGCTCGTCGGTGTCTGGCGTGATCTCCTCCGACAGTGCTTCGGCGAGGCAGCCGATCATCAGCGTGTGCGGGAAGGGCCAGGGCTGCGACGCGAAGTAGCGTACGCGGCCGATGGCGAGGCCGGATTCCTCGGCCAGCTCGCGGCGGGTGGCGGCCTCGATCGTCTCGCCGGGTTCGACAAAGCCGGCCAGACAGGAATACATTCCCTCGACAAAGCGGGGCTGGCGGCCGAGGACGGCGCGGTCGCCGTGGATCGCCAGCATGATGACCACCGGGTCGGTCCGGGGGAAGTGGTGGCGCCCACAGGCGGGGCAGCCACGGCGGTAGCCCCCTTGCTCGATCGCGGTCTCGGCGCCGCAGCGGGCGCAATGGCCATGACCGCGATGCCAGTTCATCAGCGATCCGGCATGGCCGATGATGCCGAGATCCTCGGGACTGACAAAGCCATGCATGGCCAGGCTGCGCAGATCGATCACCTCGCTGGCCTTGCCATAGGCGCCGGCGCGATGGGAGGTGGCGGGGTTCTGCGGCTCGGGCGCCGTGGGGCGGGGCAGAGGTGCGGCGAGCACCGGGATCCCGTCATGCGTGCCCAGCAGGAGGGCGCGGGAGAGGTCGGCCCCCTCCGCTTCGGCAACCTGCCGCGGGACATAGGGCGAGAGGGTTGCGCCTTTCTCGGGCGACTGCGGGAGCTTTAGATCGGCGCCGATGAAAAGAAGCAGGCGGGCGGAGGGGTGCTCGAGCGCTGTCGCAATGGCGGTCTGGTCCTGGGCTTCGGACTGGCGGAGGAGCGGGTTGCGGGTGAAGCCCGAGGCGACCTCGGGCCCGGTGCCGGGGGCGGGCAGGCCCGCGAACAGATCTGCCATGCTGCGCTTTCCCCTTGTCCCTCACTTTGCTGCGGGCAGGTGGCATGAAAGCAGGGGCCGATGCAAGCGCGCGGGCCGGAGAGGGGCGGTGCGAAACGGAATGCGCCCGTGCCGGGCGCATACGCGATATCGGCGGCTTGCCGAGGCAAGCCGCGCCGCCCCGCCCGCGCCGCTGGAGACAGCGGGCGCGGTTGGGACTGGGCGTGGATACGGGGTCAGCGGAATGCGCCCGTGCCGGGCGCATACGCGATATTGGCGGCTTGCCAGGGCAAGCCGCGCCGCCCCGCCCGCGCGGTTTTGCGATTGGTTTATTGTTTGGGAACGGGCGGGAGCCGGTGGGGCGGCGGCGTGGGCGCATGAAAAACCCCGCTGCGGGCGGGCCGCAGCGGGGGGATGGTCGACCGCTCGGTCTCAGTCGCGCGGGTCGTCGCCTTCGGCGTCCATCACCGGGGCGGGGCCGTCGTCCTCGCCGTCACGGCGGGGCGCGTCATCGTCATCGGCGGCTGCCCCGCCGATATCGTCGAACAGCTCGGCGAGGTCGAATTCGCTCTCGGCCTCTTCCTCGGCGCGGAGTTCCTGGATCGACTTGCCGGAGGCCTGGATCTCGGCTTCCTCGGCCGAGCGGGCCACGTTGATCGTGATCTCGACCGTCACTTCGGGGTGGAGGACCACCTTCATCGGGTGCAGGCCCAGTTCCTTGACCGGCTTGTCCAGTTTGATCTGGCGCTTGTCGACCGTGAAGCCACCCTCGGTGGCGGCATCTGCCGCGTCGCGGGTGGTGACCGAGCCATAGAGCGCGCCCGATTCGGAGGCCGAGCGGATGATCACGAATTGCTGACCGTCGAGCTTGTCGCCGACTTGCTCCGCCTCGCTCTTGCGTTCGAGATTTTGTGCCTCGAGCTGCGCGCGTTCGGCTTCGAACCGGGCGAGATTGGCTTTCGAGGCCCGGAGCGCCTTGCCCTGGGGCAGCAGGTAATTGCGGGC
>JBCBIS010000028.1:0-27905 GCA_038524325.1 Pseudomonadota bacterium | reverse complement strand
CGGCGCCCTCGCAGGCCTCCGCCACGGTTGAGGCCATCGCCCAGGCCGCCTTATCGCCGCGAGGCGCCAGCGTCAGCTTACTATAGGCGCGGTCGGCGCCCGCCAACACCTCCTCAACCTTCCGCGCCGCTTCCGGATCCGGGTCATAGATCCGGCAGGTGATCCCGTTCTCAATCAGCCGGGCCACCCAGCCCCCGCCGATGACCCCTCCACCCAGAATGGCTGCGGACTTGATCATGAGTGCCCCTCCTGGCGCCGTCCCGGGCTTGACCCGGGACCTCGTTGAACCGGCTCGAGAGGCTCGTTGAGGTCCCGGGTCAAGCCCGGGACAGCGCGAGCTGCGCGGTCAGCTTTATGTTCGGATGTGCGATGCAAGTGATACGGATATGTGCGGTGCATTTCCGGCCTCTCACACGGGCAGAGGGGCACGTTTCTCGACATTCAGCTTGGTGCGGACCTCGGCCGGTGTCAGGATCCTCGCACCCATGGTCTCCACAACCGTCACGGCGCGGTCGACGAGTTGGGCGTTGGTGGCCAGCACGCCTTTGGAGAGGTAGAGGTTGTCCTCGAGCCCCACCCGCACATTCCCCCCGGCCAGCACCGCCGCGGCGGCATAGGGCAGCTCGTTGCGACCGATGGAGAAGGCGGAGAAGATCCACTCTTTCGGCACATTGTTCACCATCGCCATGAACGTGTTCAGGTCGTCCGGCGCGCCCCAGGGAATGCCCATGCAGAGCTGGACCAGCACCGGATCGGGGATCAGCCCCTCGCTCACCAATTGTTTGGCGAGCCAGAGATGCCCGGTGTCGAAGGCCTCGATCTCGATCCGCACCCCGCTCTCGGTCATCCTGCGGGCGCAGTCGCGCAGCATGCCCGGCGTGTTGGTCATCACGTAATCCGCCTCGGCAAAGTTCATCGTACCGCAATCGAGGGTGCAGATCTCGGGCCGGCAGGCGACCACATGGCTCACCCGGTCCGCGGCAGGGATCATGTCGGTGCTGTCTGCCAGTGGCAGCGGGGCATGGGGAGGGCCGGTGATGATGTCGCCACCCATCCCGGCGGTCAGGTTCAGCACGACGTCAGTGGCGCTGTCGCGCACCCGTTCGGTCACCTCGCGATAGAGGGCGGGGTCGCGGGCGGGCGCTCCGGTCTCCGGGTCGCGCACATGGCAGTGGACGATGGCCGCCCCCGACTTGGCCGCCTCGATCGCGCTCTCGGCAATCTGTCGGGGCGAGCGCGGCACATGGGGGGATTTATCCTGCGTGCCCCCGCCGCCCGTCACGGCACAGGTGATGAAGACCTCGCGGTTCATTTCAAGCGGCATGATTCCCTCCCAGTCAGTTGCCCCATGCTTGCGCGCTTGCGCGATGGCATGCTTTGCTCAATCGGAGGGAAACCATGCGAAATCGGAAAACATGTTTCATCGCAGCCACGCGCCGCTGGATCTCGACATCCTCGTCCTGCCGGAGACGACGCTGATGCTGTTCGCGGCCATTGTCGAGCCATTGCGCGCCGCGAACAGGGTGATGGGGCAGGAGCTCTATCGCTGGCATGTGCAGTCGATGGAGGGTCGGCCGGTCGAGACCGCCTCGGGCGTGCCGGTGCCGGTGGAGGGGCGTTTCCAAACGGCGGGGGGGCGTCCCCTCTTCGTCACGGCCAGCTACAATGTGCAGGCGCACGCGGGGCCGGAGGTGATCCGCAGCCTCGGCCAGGCCGCCCGCGGCCGCCCCGTCATTGCGGGGGCCGAGGCGGCGGGCTGGCCCATGGCCGAGGCGGGGCTCTTGAACGGCCACCGCGCCACCACGCATTGGGAGGATCTCGATGCTTTCGCCGCCCGCTACGGCGAGGTCGAGGTGGTGGCCGAGCGCTTTGTGCGCGACAATGGGCGGATAACCACCGCCGGCGCCGCGCCGACGTTGGATCTGATGCTGGAGTTGATCGGGGCGCGCCAGGGGGTGGCGCGGGCCTCGGATGTGGCGCGGCTGTTGAACTATCGCCCGGGCAGCGAGCCCCTGGGCGCCCGCTCCGGCGTCACCGACCCGGCGGTGGCGCGGGTCGTGGCGCTGATGGACGCGCATCTCGACGACCCGATGCCGGTGGCGCAGATGGCGCAGGCGGTCGGCCTCAGCCCGCGGCATCTGCAGACCCGGTTTCGGGCCGCGCTCGGGATGGCCCCGCAGGCCCATTACCTCGGCCTGAGGCTCGGTGCCGCCCGGCGGCTGTTGATCGAGACCCGGATGCCGGTGCTGGAGGTAGCGGCGGCCACCGGCTTCGCCTCGCCCGCCGGGTTCGCGCGCGCCTATCGCCGGCAATATCGCGAGAGCCCGCGGGAGACGCGCAAGACTGCGCAAGCCCGGCACACCGTCTCCGCCACGCCCGCTTGACCCGCAGGAACACGCGGCGCTTACAGCAAAAACGGATCTGACTGAACCAGTCAGATCCTAGGATTTTGCTCAAAGCTCTGAGTCTGGACCAAAATTCTTTTTCAACCTGCTTCAGGTTGAAACGATTTTGGTCTAGCTGATCCCTGGATGGCGGCGGCCAAGCGGGTCCGGCCCGGACCCTGCCGGGGCTACCCCGGCGGAGGAGGACGAGATGGGCAGAGCGGGGCGCGGGACGCGGGGGACTGAGATCCCCGTTTTCCCGCGCAGCACAAGGTGAGGTTGGCGTCGTCATCCGCCCCCGCCGGCGGGTCCAGGCCGAGCGCCTCGCGGCCCTGATGCTGGCGCAGGGATGGGAGGTGCGGCGGCTGCGTGAGGCTTTCCGCGCGTCATGGCCCGACGATTGGGCGGCGGCGGATCGCCTGGTCGATTGGGTGATGCAGGATTGGACGCTCCCCTATCCGCCGGATCTGCCCTGGCTGCGCGATGAGATATCCGCGTTCCTCGATGTGCATCGAGGCCTCCCCTGGTTACCTGGGCCGACTGTTGCCGCGGGGCCGGCGGCTGAGCCCTTGCCCCCCTTCACCGGGCTGGGCCTTCCTGCCCTTGCGTCAGAGGCCGATCTCGCGGCGTGGTTGGAGATCACGCCGGAGACCCTCACCTGGTTTGCCGACCCGACCGGACGGGCGGCGCGCCGCGAGGCGCGGCAGGGGCATTACACACAAATCTGGCTGGCCAAACGCGCGGGCGGGCGGCGGCTGGTCGAGGCGCCTCTGCCGCGGCTCAAGGCGCTGCAACGGCGGATCTTGCGCGGCATTCTCGACCCTGTGCCGCCCCATCCTGGAAGCTTTGGCTTCACCCGCGGGCGCGACTGCCGCCAAGCCGCCCGGCGCCATGCGGGCGAGGCGGTGGTGATCTGCGCCGATCTTAGCGATTTCTTCGCGTCGGTCCCTGCCGCGCGGGTCCATGCGATCTGGCGCTGCCTGGGCTATCCGCCCCCGGTCGCGCGGGCCCTGACCAGGCTGACCACGACACTGACGCCCGAGGCCTGCATCCACGCGCTGCCCGCGGCCGATCGCAGCATCTGGCGACAGCGTCACCTGCCGCAGGGCGCTCCGACATCGCCGGCGCTGGCCAATCTCGCGGCCTGGAGGTTGGACAGCCGTCTCTCGGCCCTGGCGCGGCGGGCGGGCGCGGCCTATTCCCGCTATGCCGATGATCTGACGTTCTCAGGCGACCTCAAATCCGCCGACACGATGGTAAAGACCATCGCCGAAGTTGTGGGTGAGAGCGGCTTTCACCTCAACCCCACCAAGACGCGGATCATGCGCGCGCAGCAGCGCCAAAGCGTCACCGGCATCGTGGTGAACCGCCACCTGAACCTGCCCCGCAGCGAGGTTGACTGGCTGAAAGCCATCCTGACCAATTGCCACCGCCACGGCCCCGCGAGCCAGAACCGCACGGGCCATCCGGCCTTTCGCGCCGCGCTGGAGGGTAAGATCGGCTGGGTCGCCGCACTGAACCCGCGCCGCGGCGCCAAGCTCTGGCGGCTCTTCGACCAAATCGACTGGTCGCGGCCCTAGCCGGAGGATTTGCGCTTGCCACACCCGGCCTCGGGATTAGGTTCCGGGATATGGTGGCGGATGATCAAATCGATGTGAAGGGTGAAGCAGAACTCTACGCGCTGTTCGCCCAGCATGGCATCGCGTGGACACATCACGCGCATCCGCCGCTGCACACTGTCGAGGAGTCACAGGCGCTGCGCGGCGATCTGCCGGGTGCCCATGTGAAAAACATGTTCCTTAAGGACAAGAAGGGCGCCGTCTGGCTGGTCACCTGTCTGGAGCATCGCCGGATCCGGATCCGCGATCTCGAGAAACAGTTGGGCGCCCAGAAATGCAGCTTTGCCAAGCCGGACCTGTTATGGGCCTATCTGGGCATTCGCCCCGGGGCTGTCTCGCCCTTCGGATTGATCAATGACCCGGAACATCGGGTACAGCCTGTGTTGGATCGGCAGATGTTGAATGCCGAGGTTTTGAACGCGCACCCTCTGCATAACGAAGCGACCACAGCCGTCTCGCGGGCGGATTTCCTGCGGTTTTTCGAGATCACGGGCCACACGCCGGTGATCGTGGACTTCGATTCCCTGGAAGCGCTGGAGGCGGCGCGGCTGCAATCCTCGGATGCTGCCTCGGAAGTCGGAGCGGGAACATGATTGCTCCGACCCGCCGAACGCCGTATGGCACGGGCCATCCCTGCCCACGCCCGATACGGAGCGCATGACATGATCGACCTCTCCCCGCCCCCCGCCGATGACCTGATTTCCGACACCACCGATCAGGGCTTCATGACCGACGTCATCGAAGCCTCGCGCGAGACCCCGGTCATCGTCGATTTCTGGGCGCCCTGGTGCGGGCCGTGCAAGCAGCTCACCCCGATTCTCGAGGCTGCCGTGCAGGGTGCGCGCGGGGCGGTGAAGATGGTCAAGCTGAATGTCGACGAGAACCCGGTGGTGGCGCAGCAATTGCGGGTGCAGTCGATCCCCGCAGTGTTCGGATTCGTCGATGGCCAGCCGGTGGACGGGTTCATGGGCGCCGTGACAGCCTCCGAGGCCGAGGCCTTTGTCCAGCGGCTCGGCGATCTGGGCGGCGGCGGTGGCCTGGAGGCTGCACTGGACGCCGCCGAGGAGATGCTGGAGCAGGGCGCGCTGGCCGATGCCGCCCAGACCTTTGGTGCCGTTCTGTCCGAGGACCCAGCCAATGCCCGCGCATATGCCGGGATGGTACGGGTGCAGATCATCGCCGGCGATCTCGGCCAAGCCAAGGCGGTGCTGGCCCAGGTGCCGCCGGAACTGGCCGAAGACCCGGCCATCCTCGCGGCCCGCTCGGCCATCGAGTTGACCGAGCAGGCCGCTGGAGCGGGCGAGGCCGGCGCGCTGCGCGCAGCCATCGAGCAAAACCCGGACGATCACCAAAGCCGCTTCGACCTCGCACTGGCCCTGATGGGCGCGGGCGACAACGCAGGCGCCGTGGAAATGCTGCTCGACCTGTTCCGGCGCGACCGGGACTGGAATGAAGAAGCGGCGAAAACCCAGCTCTTCAAACTGTTCGACACGCTGGGGCCGAAGGATCCGCTGACTCTCAGCGGTCGGCGCCGGCTTTCTTCGATGATCTTCGCCTGAGAGGTCCCTTGCCCCGTCATTTGTCGTCCGCAGATCTGCCCGACCTCCTCCCGGTCTTTCCGCTGCCCGGCGCCTTGCTGCTGCCGCAGGGGCGGTTGCCGCTGAACATTTTCGAGCCGCGCTATCTCGCGATGCTGGACGATGCGCTGAAATCAGACCACCGGCTGATCGGGATGGTGCAACCGATGGACAGCCGCGAGAGCCCGCCCCGGCTGCACCAGATCGGGTGCGCGGGCCGTGTCACCTCGCTGAGCGAGACCGAGGACGGGCGGTATTTGATCGCGCTGACAGGCATTTCACGCTTTCGGATCAGGGGAGAACGTGACGGGTTCACCCCTTATCGCCGCGTGACAGCCGATTGGTCGGATTTCGCCGACGATCTGGGTCGCACCACAGAGGATCCGGGTTTTGACCGCGACGGATTTCTGGATTTGCTCAAGCGGTATTTCGAAGCCAATCACTTGGCCTCGGACTGGGACAGTCTGAAGGATGCTGAGACAGAATTGCTGATCACGTCGCTCAGCATGATGTGTCCGTTCTCGGTCGAGGAGAAGCAGGCTCTGCTGGAAGCGCCCAGCCTCTCGGATCGGCGCGAAACTCTGGTGGCCTTGATGCAATTCGCCATCGCCTCGGGGGGCGAGAGCGGGAGCGCGGTGAATTGACAGGCCTCCCGGGCGATACGCCGGATGAAAACCCGGATTGGGTGAGCGCCAAATTGATCGAGGTGCTGACTTGCCCGGCCTCGGGCGGCAAACTCGACTACGATCGGGATGCGGGGGAATTGATTTCGCGACGGACCGGTCTGGCCTATCCGATCCGGTCGGGCATTCCGATCATGCTGATCTCCGAAGCGCGCAAGATCGATACCTGACGCCCCACCCTCAGTGTGATGGCAAAGGTGAATTAAACGGAATGCGCCTGTCGGCGCATGCACGATATCTGCGCCTCGCAAAGCGAGGCGCGTTGGCACCAACGGCTGCCGTCGATCTGAAACTCGCGAACTCGGTCGAGTTGTTTCCGAGCGGTCCGGCAGCGCCGCGTTTCGTGCGATGCGCCCGACATGTCGCAAGGGCGGCGACCAGCCGCCCTTTCCGTTTGGGTAAACTTCCGCCACCGCGCCGTTTGATCCAGCGCTTTTGCAAAGTGCAGACTACAGAGGCTGACCCCTCAGCAGACGCGGCACATCGCCTGCCGCGCCAATGGCTTGACGCATCGCGCCGCGCCGCAGGCCACCCAGGCGCCCGAAGGCTTTCAGCCCCGCTCCCCGCAGCCCTCTCAGCAGCGCAATGTCGTTGGAGAACAGCCGGTTGAGGCCATCCATGCCCAGTGCCATCGCAGCCGTGTCGAAGCGGCGCCATTGCTGATAGCGCCGCAGCACAGGCACGGAGCCGATATCTTCGCCGCGCCGCCGCGCGTCTGTCAGCACCTCCGCCAGCGCCGCCACATCGCGCAGGCCCAGATTGAAGCCTTGGCCCGCAATCGGGTGCACGCCATGCGCCGCATCGCCGACCAGGGCGAGCCGTTCGGCGACGAAGGCATGGGCGAGACTGAAATCCAGCGGATATGACCAGCGCTTGCCCGCCAACGAGATCTCGCCCAGCCGTCCGCCGACGCGCCGAGCGACCTCCTCGGTGAAGGCCTCGTCCGGCAAGGCTGACAGGCGTTCGGCCTCCGCCCGCCGTTCGGACCAGACCAGGGAGGAGCGGTTGCCCGGCAGCGGCAGAACCGCGAACGGACCGCCGGGGAAAAGGTTCTGATAGGCCACACCGTCATGCGGGCGCTCATGCGCAATCGCGTTGACCAGGCCGTTCTGCGCATAGGTCCAGCCCAGCCGGCGGATCCCCGCCTGCCTTGCCAGCGGCGAGTTGCGTCCATCTGCGGCGATCACCAGATCCGCTGTAAGCTCCCGGCCATCCGCGATCTGGAGGACCGCGCCGCCTGGGTGCTGATCCACCCTTGCGACCGGGACGGGGCTGAGATGAGCGACCCCCGCCTCCGCCATCCGATGCAGCAGCGCCCGGCGCAGCCAGCGGTCCTCGAGGATCCAGCCGAACCGGCCCTCGTCCAATTCGCGCGGGTCGAAATGCAGCATCGGCTCGGGGGCGTCACCTTCACCGACATGGATATCGAGGATCGGCTCCGCCTGCGCGGCCACATGCTCCCAGACCCCGATCGCGCGGAGCAGATGCATCGAGGCGAGCGCGACCGCATAGGCGCGACCGTCAAAGGCCGGGTCGGCGCGGGTCTCGGTGGTCTCGCGGTCCACGACGGCGCAGGTGAACCCTGCGCCAGTCAGCGCCAGCGCCATGGCGGGGCCAACCAGACCACCGCCGACAATCGCAATCTCGTATCGTTCCATGACTTTACTATTGGGTCCGCCTGCCCGAATGTCCAATCGAGGAACTGCGGCATTTCGGGGGGAATGAGATGGACAGCTGGCAGGGCGCAAGCGCGGCGGATCTGGGGCGGGCAATTGCGGCCGGGCGCGACCCGCGCGAGGTCACCGAACACTTCCTCTCGGCAATCGAGAGCCACCCCGATCAGGCGCTGATCTATGCCCGGCCGATGCCGGCGCGCGCAAGGGAAGAGGCCGCGGCGGCCCGGGCGCGGCAGGAGGCCGGCATGCTGGCCGGGCCGCTCGACGGTGTTCCGATCTCGTGGAAAGACAATGTGGACACGGCCGGGGTGGCGACCGAAGCAGGGTCTCGCCTGTTGGCCGCGCGCGTGCCCGAGGCCGATGCGCCGGCCCTGGCCGCGGCCACGCGGGCCGGTCTGGTCTGTCTCGGCAAGACCCATTTGTCGGAGCTTGCCTTCTCCGGCCTCGGATTGAACCCGATGACGGCGACACCGCCCAACGCGGCGGACCGGCGGCGGGTGCCGGGCGGATCGTCCTCCGGCGCTGCGGTTTCGGTGACCTCGGGTTTGTCGGCGGCGGGGATCGGGTCGGATACCGGCGGCTCAGTGCGGATTCCGGCGGCCTGGAATGGGCTGGTCGGGCTGAAAACGACAATCGGCGCCATCTCCTGCGATGGAATCGTGCCGCTTTCGGCCAGTTTTGACACGCCCGGTCCGCTGACCCGCACGGTCGAGGATGCCGCCCTGCTGTTCGACGCGATGCGCGGCGTGACCGCGGCGCTGCCCGAGGCCGAGATGCCCGGGACGCTGCTGCTGCCCGAGACATTGGTGATGGACGACCTCGACGCCGAGGTCGCCGCGGCCTTCGAGACCGCCCTCTCCCGGCTGTCCGCGGCCGGCATTGCCATCGGACGCGCGGAGGCGCCCGAACTCGCGGCAAGTGCTGCGCTGTTGTCCGAGCGTGGCGGGCTGCTCGGCACCGAGGTCTGGCAGCAATGGGGGGCGCTGATCGACGCCAATCCCCACACGATGTACCACCAGATCGAGGCCCGTTTCCGCGGAAACTCGGTCTATGGGGCCGAGGATGCGGCGCATTCCAAGGCTGAGCAGGCGCGCCTCTCCGCCAGCCTCTGCGCCCGGATCGAGACCGATGGGATGCTGGTGATGCCGACCAGCCCGATCTTGCCGCCCTTCATTGCCCGGTTATTGGCCGATGAGAGCTATTACGCCGCGATCAATCTTCTGGCCTTGCGCAATACGCGGCAGGGCAATCTGCTCGGCCTGTCCTCGTTGACCCTGCCAACCGACACGGCGATGGTCGGGGTCATGCTGATGGCCGGGCCGGGGCAGGAGGATCGGCTGATCGCCGCGGGCCGCGCCATGGAGCGGGTTCTTGCGCCTGTCTGATGCAAGCGCAGCCCGATTTTCCCGCCTGCGTTGCGGGGGCGGGCTGGACCGGTCGCGCCTGCCGCTATATGTTGCGGCTAAAGGTGCGACAGACACCGCTGAACGAGGCTGAGCAATGCAGTATCCCTCTCGCTACGAGGGTTTGCCGGAATATGCGTTTCCGCGATTGAAGCGTTTGCTTGACGGGATCGCTCCCGGCGGCCGCGAGATCGCCATGTCGCTGGGCGAGCCGCAACATCCGGTGCCGGACTTCGTCGGTCCGATCATGCTCGAGCATTCCGCTGCTCTGTCGAAATATCCGCCCAATGAAGGGCTGCCGGATCTGCGGGCGGCAATCTCCGAATGGCTCGGCCGGCGCTATGCCCTGCCGGAGGATTATCGCGACCCGGAGACGCAGATCCTCCCGCTGAACGGAACGCGCGAGGGGCTGTTCAACACCTGTGTCGCCCTCAGCCCGGAGCAGAAGAACGGGCAGCGCCCCGTCGTGCTTCTGCCGAACCCGTTCTACCAATGCTATGCCGTCGCGGCGCTGACCGCGGGGGCCGAGCCGGTCTATCTGCCCTGCACCGCCGAGACCGGCCATCTGCCTGATTTCGAGAGCGTGCCGGCGGCGCTGCTCGACCGGGCAACGGTGGCGTATATCTGCTCTCCCGCCAATCCGCAGGGCGTGGTCGCCGACCGGGCCTTTTGGACCAAGCTGTTGAGTTTGGCCGAGAAACACGACTTCAAGATCTTTGCGGACGAGTGCTATTGCGAGATCTACCGCGAGACGCCGCCTGTCGGCGCGATGCAGGCTGCGGCCGAGATCAGTGCCGATCCGGAACGCGTGGTGATCTTCCACTCGCTGTCGAAACGCTCGAATCTCGCGGGCCTGCGCTCGGGCTTTGCCTGCACTGGGGCGAGGAATCGGGCCCGGATGCTCCGCCTGCGGTCCTATGCCGGGGCACCGATGCCGATCCCGGCGCAAATCGCGGCGGCGGCCTGTTGGAGGGACGAAATCCACGTGGCGGAAAACAGGGCGCTTTATGGCCACAAATTCGCCATTGCCGACGAAATCCTGTCAAATTTTCCAGGATATATGTCGCCCGAGGCCGGTTTCTTTGTGTGGCTTCAGGTGCAGGACGCCGAAGAGACGTCACGTCGCTTGTGGCGCGAGACTGGCGTCAAGGCGCTGCCGGGCGCTTACCTGTCTCGGGAAACGCCGCCGGAATTGGGCGGAGGCAACCCGGGCGAAGACTATTTGCGGCTGGCATTGGTCGCTCCGGCAGAAGATGTGCGGCTGGGCCTTGTGGCGGTGCGTGATGTGGCGTCGTTGATGGCCGAACGTGGGGACGATCGGATGGACGAGGCCTGACATGGCACTTTTCACCGGTGAAGGCGGCGGGACGCCTCTGGTTGACGACACGACGTTTCTGGCGATGCGCCGTCGGATTGGCGAACTGGTCGGCCTGACCCTGATCGGTCTGGCAATTCTGCTCGCTCTGATGATCTGGAGTTATCGGCCCGATGATCCCAGCCTGTGGAATTCGACCGCCCGCGCGCCGCAAAATCTGCTGGGGCTGACCGGAGCGTATATCGCGGATCCGCTGATGAAATTCCTGGGTCTGGCCAGTTGGGGCCTGGTTGCGCTAATCGGGGTCTGGGGCATTCGCGCGCTGGTCCATCGCGGGGTCGAGCGGATCTGGGGCCGGCTGCTGGTGATGCCGGCGGCGATCGCTTGCCTCACGGTGTTCCTGTCGACCCACGCGGTTGCCGAGACCTGGCCGCTTGGGGTCGGTCTGGGCGGCATCTCGGGGGACCGTGGCGTGCGCCTTTTGCTGGATGCGCTGCCGATGACCGATCGCGAGGGGCTGCTGGCTCTGTCTCTCGGCCTCGCGCCCCTGACCCTCGCCGTATTCGGCGCAGCGCTGGGGATGAGTTGGCGCGAGACGACGGGCTTGTGGCACTGGCTGTTCCGCTCGTTCAACCATGTCATGGGGCGGGCTCTGGCGATCCTAGGTCTGGGCGCGGTTGTCGGCGCGAAGGCCGCCGGGCGCGGGATTGTCGCCGGTGCCCAGAAGCTGCGTGAGCATCGCGCGGCCGCGCGCAGCCGTGCAGACCGCCTCGGCCCTGCTACCCCAACCGGGTCCTGGCGCGAGAAGGTGTCGAAAATGCCCCTGCCGAAGGTTCCGGTTCTGGGAGAACGGGGCGATCCCGCGACCCTGCCTGTGGACCGGGTGACCGGCGGGCTGGACGGCGAGGAACCGGCCCGCCCCGCGCGGCCAACCAATGGCCGTGTCCGCCGCGAGCCGGAGCCAGCCCGGATGATGGGTTTCGACATGGCGGGGCAGGAGGAGACCGGCGACGGCTCGACGGCCGAGCGCAGCGTGCTGCGCAGCGCGATCCGCAATCTGATGGACCAGGGCACCCCGCCCTCGCTGGACGATGGCGGCGCCCTCGATGATCCGATCGACGATCCGATCTTCACCCCCGATCCGGCGCCGAAACCGCGCGAGATGCCTGTGCCGGGCGGCACCGTCTCGCATCCGCCGCAGCACGCCAAGGCCAAGAGCCGTCGAGCCCGGCGCGAGGCCGAGCCGATGCTGGCGCTGGACGGGCTGGACGAGGACGCGACCTACAATGCCCCGCCGCTGGAGATCCTCGCCCGCCCCGTCGCGATTCAGCGGGTCCAGATGTCGGATATCGCGCTGGAGGAAAACGCGCGAATGCTGGAGACGGTGCTGGAGGATTACGGCGTCCGCGGCGAGATCATCGCGGTCAAGCCCGGCCCCGTTGTCACGCTCTACGAGCTGGAACCGGCGCCGGGGCTGAAGGCGAGCCGGGTGATCGGGCTGGCGGATGACATTGCCCGCTCGATGTCGGCGCTGGCCGCGCGGGTCTCGACGGTGCCTGGCCGCTCCGTCATCGGGATCGAACTGCCAAATGCCGAGCGCGAGAAGGTTTATCTGCGTGAGACGCTGGAACATTCCTCCTATGGCGATGCCCGCTATCCCCTGGCGCTGGCGCTGGGCAAGGATATCGAGGGCGCGCCGGTTGTGGCCAACCTCGCCAAGATGCCCCACCTGTTGATCGCCGGGACCACCGGCTCGGGCAAGTCGGTGGCGATTAACACGATGATCCTCAGCCTGCTCTATCGGCTCAGCCCACAGCAATGCCGGCTGATCATGATCGACCCGAAGATGCTGGAGCTGAGCGTCTACGACAACATCCCTCATCTGATGGCGCCCGTGGTCACCGATCCGAAAAAGGCGGTGGTCGCGCTGAAATGGGTCGTGGCCGAGATGGAGGACCGGTATCGCAAGATGTCCAAGATGGGCGTCCGCAATATCGACGGCTACAACGCCCGGGTCCGCGATGCGCTGGAGAAGGGCGAGGAGTTCTCGCGCACCGTCCAGACCGGGTTCGACGAGACCACCGGAGAGCCGGTCTACGAGACCGAGACCTTCGAGCCCAACGAGATGCCCTTCATCGTCGTCATCGTCGACGAAATGGCCGATCTGATGATGGTCGCGGGCAAGGAGATCGAGGCCTGCATTCAGCGCCTAGCGCAGATGGCGCGGGCCTCGGGCATCCACCTGATCATGGCCACACAGCGCCCCTCGGTCGATGTCATCACCGGCACGATCAAGGCGAATTTCCCGACCCGGATCTCGTTCCAGGTCACCTCGAAAATCGACAGCCGCACCATCCTGGGCGAGCAGGGGGCGGAGCAATTGCTGGGTATGGGCGACATGCTCTATATGGCGGGCGGTGGCCGGATCCGCCGGGTGCACGGGCCGTTCGTGTCGGATGAAGAGGTCGAGGAGGTGGTCAGCCATCTGAAAACCCTCGGCCCGCCGGATTATGTGGGCGCGGTGACCGAAGGCGTGGATGACGAGGCGCAGGCGCTGGTTGACGAGAAACTGGGTCTCGCCGCTGCGGGAGACAGCGAGGACGAGCTCTACGACCGCGCTGTCGCCATCGTGGCGCGCGACCGGAAATGCTCGACCAGCTATATCCAGCGCAAGCTCGCCATCGGCTATAACAAGGCGGCCCGTCTGGTCGAGCAGATGGAAAGCCAGGGCGTGGTGACCGCAGCCAATGCCGTCGGCAAACGCGAGATCTTGGTCGAGGAACGCTGATCCCATGACCCTGCCGGGGTTCGACGGCGCCTGGGGGCGCGAAACCGTCGCATTGTTCCAGGCCCTGTCGCAGCAAGATCGCATGACCCTGATCTCGGCCTTCGACGCAGGGGTGCGGCCGGTTCTGGTGACGGCCAAGGGCTCGGCAAACGACCGGTTCTGGGGGCGGCTGGCGCTGATCGGATGGGCGCGGCCCGACACAGCGCATGAGGACTTGCCGCCGGATTACTGGGCGGGCTTTTCCTCCTGGCGGCTGACCGAGCGGGGCCTGACCTCGCTGCCCAGCCTGTTGCAATACGCCCCGGAAATCCGCCGCTGACCCTGAGACGCGCGCTGGCCCTTGGCGAGGTGCGTCCCGCCCCCACTCCCCGTTTGCTGGCCTCCACATCCGTCCCGCGGCCCCGAGAGGCGGGCAGCTGGCCATCGCATCAGCCCACGAGGACGGGCCGGTGCTCTCCGGGCGCATTCGGCTTTAAACCGGGGGGCAGGTGCGGCTGTGGAGAACCCTGCTCGCGGATCTGTGAGGGGATGTGTTCCAAGGAAGGCGGCGGGGGGGTGCGTCCCATTCCGTGCTAGACTTCACCTGCGAAATGCCGTTGTTTCGCCCTGTTCGATCTTCAGATGGTGCCCATGACCAGATTGCTTGCCAGCCTCGCCGCCCTGATCTTCCTCGCCCTTCCTGCCGCCGCGCAGAACGCGGCGGATCTGTTGCGCATCTCCAACTACCTCAACGGGTTGGGGTCGCTTGAAGGGAATTTCGTGCAGGTCGGACCGGATGGCGACCTCAGCGAGGGGACCTTCTATCTCCGCCGTCCGGGCCGGATGCGGTTCGAATACGAGCCGCCGAACCGGGCGCTGATCATCGCCGATGGGGTTTGGGTCGGGGTCTGCGACCCTCAGGTCCAGACCGTTGACCGCTTCCCGCTGAGCGAGACACCGCTCGATCTCTTGCTGCGTGATCGGGTGGATCTGCGCAAGGAAGGCGCTGTGGAGGCGATCGACCGTTCTGCCGGACAGCTTCGGGTGCGGGCCATCGACCCGGATGCGCCCGAGCAGGGCTCGATCACGATGGTCTTCGCCGATAACCCGCTCGAGTTGCGGCAGTGGATCGTGGTGGACAATCAGGGCCTGACCACGACCGTCGCGCTGAGTGAGACCCGGGCCAATGTGAAACTCGGCGGCGAGCTGTTCTTCATCGAAGACGACAACTGCGACCGCTGACCGGTTCACGATCCGTAGCGATGCTGACACGCTCGGGACGAGCCACAGGCGTTGGCCGGCCAAGACGGGCGCGCGCTGAAGCCCCCCTTTCCCTTCGGTGGGCTCGAGAGGCGTAAGGCGACGATGAAGCGACCAGCGGGAGCTTGGGTCAGCCTGGTATGGGCGGCCTCACCGGCAGATCTGCTCGAAGCCGAGGGGCAGACCCGTGACCACTCACCCGACGCGGGCCAGTTCTATCTTCCCGCTATGGGCGTCGCCGCCGAACATCTGCCAGGTGCCAACCAGCTTGGTCTCGCCCCCCTCCTTCTGCAGCAGGGCCAGGACCACGCCGCGAGAGACGGGGTGGGTCGAATCCTGATCGTTCATCACATAGGAATAGAGCAGCCGGTTGCCGTCGAAGACCGCCATCTCGCAATGCCAGTCGCCGACCACCACATCCGGCGCGGCCTGATTGGCCAGCGTCCCGCCCGAGATTTCGACATGCCCGTCCTTGAAGCCGATCTCGGTGCGTGAGAGGCCCTGACGACCGGTCGACATGGCCTCGGAGCGGATCTCCCAGGTCCCGGCGATGAGATCGGCCATCTCCGAGCGCAGGCGGGTCGAGCCGAGCCGGGCCTTTACTTCGGCCTCGACATCCTCGGCCCGGTCCTCGCCGATCATCCGTTTGTGGATCTGGTTCAACAACAGCAGCGTCGCGAAGAAGGCCGCCACCGGGCCGCCCAGGCTGGCCTCATCCGACCATTGCACGGTGGCGGAGCTGAGTTCTCCGAACAAGAGGTACAGCGCCACGGCGGGGATCAAGGCGATGGTCACAAGCCCCAGGATCTTCAGGATCGGCAGAAAGCCCGACGGGCGCACCACAAGCGTTTCGGTCATGGTCGAGGTCCCATGTTGTGTCATGGGGCGAGTCTACCACGGGCGCGTGTCTATCCGATGTCGAAATCTGCCAGGACGGGTGCGTGGTCCGAGGGCTGCTCGGCCCCGCGCCAGGCGCGCAGGATGCGGCTGGAGCCCGGGATATGCGCCACGTCGCGGGCCCAGATATGGTCGAGCCGCCGGCCCTTGTCCGCCGCGTCCCAATCCTTGGCGCGGTAGGACCACCAGGAATAAAGCTTTTGCGGCGCGGGGATATCCGCGCGCACCACATCCTGCCAGCCGCCGGCGGCCTGCGCGCCGTTCAGCGCCTCGGTCTCGACCGGGGTGTGGCTGACGACCTTGAGCAGTTGTTTGTGCGACCAGACATCCTCCTCCAGGGGGGCGATGTTGAGATCGCCGACCAGAATGCCGGCGTGCCGCTCGCGCCCGCCCCATTCGGTCATCTCGGCCACGAAATCCAGCTTGTGGGCGAACTTGGGATTGGTCTCGCGATCCGGCACATCGCCGCCGGCTGGGACGTAGAAATTATGCACCAGCGCGCCGCCTGGCAGGGAGGCGGCGACATGCCGGGCGTCTCCCTTTCCGCACCAGTCGATCTGGCCCGCATCCTCTATCGGCACCCGGGCGATGATGGCAACGCCATTATAGCCTTTTTCGCCGCGGGCCACGATATGGGGATAACCCGCCTCGGCCAGCTTCTCGGCAGGGATCTTCTCAACGGGAGATTTCGTTTCCTGCAGGCAGAGCACATCTGGGCCAATCTCGGTCAAGAACCGGGTGACCAGGTCGATGCGCAGGCGCACCGAATTGATGTTCCAAGTGGCAATCGTCAGGGACATGGGATGCTTTCACTGGTTGGCACGCGACCATGCCCCGCGCGCCGGCCCTGCCGCAAGCGCAAAAAAAGCGCCCGGCGCGGGGAACACCGGGCGCTGGTCCTATGGACCCTGGACGACACCGCTCGAGGGGGGGAGAACGGTGCCATCTGGCAACGGCCGGTTTGGGGGGAACGCCGTCGCCACAAACGTGAGATATGGTTAAGCGACCCTTGCTTCAAGGGTTCGCCCCTCACATTCCCAGTCGATATCCTCCCGTTTCCGTGAGCAGGATCCGCGCGTTCGACGGGTCCGGTTCGATCTTTTGGCGGAGGCGGTAGATATGGGTCTCGAGCGTGTGGGTCGTGACCCCTGCATTATAGCCCCAGACCTCGCGCAGGAGCACATCGCGCTCCACCATCTTTCCGCCGGCGCGATAGAGGAATTTCAGGATATTGGTCTCTTTTTCGGTCAGCCGGATGCGCTTGTCCTCGGCATCTACCATCATCTTCGCGCCAGGGCGGAAGCTGTAATCGCCGATCTGGAAAACCGCATCTTCGGACTGCTCGTGCTGGCGCAGTTGCGCGCGGATGCGGGCCAGCAGCACGGGGAATTTGAACGGCTTGGCCACGTAATCATTGGCGCCCGAGTCGAGCCCCAGGATCGCATCGCTGTCCGAGGTATGGCCGGTCAGCATGATGATCGGGCATTTCACACCCTGTTTGCGCAGCATGCGGCACACCTCGCGCCCGTCGATATCGGGCAGGCCGACATCCAGGATGACCAGATCATGGCGTTCGGTTTTGGCCCGTTCGACCCCGTCATGGCCGGTCGAGGCCTCGAACACGTCGAACTCGTCGATCATCACCAATTGATCGGCCAGGGCCTCGCGCAGGTCCTCGTCATCATCTACCAGCAGGATCTTTTTCGACACGCTCATCCTGTCGTCTCCTTCTTGACATTGGCGCCTCACTCCAGGCTGGCCTCCACATGGGCATTGCCGGCGGGGACGCCACAATTTTGTCAAGGATTCACCGAAGCGTGTCCATACTCGAACGAATGTTTCAGTTCCGGCCTTCCGCCCGCCCCCCGGCTGGGCCTATATGAGGCGTAAGAACTGGAGGATGTCATGGCGCTGGCTTTGACGGTCGAGGAAATCGTATCGCGCGCGCGGGCGGATCTGCGCATCGGGGCGCCGGTGGCGCTGGTCTCCGCGTCGGGCGGCGCGGTGGTTGTGGCAGCCGAGACGATCTCGGAGGCGCGGCTGGCCGATCTGCGCGCCTTGGGGCCCGCGGCGCTGGATCTGGCAATCTCGGATCGGCGGGCGGATACGCTGCGGGCGCGGGCCTATGACGGCACGCTGGCCCGGGTGATCCTGGACGAGACAGCCGATGCCCGCTTTGTGCAGGCGACCGCCGATCCCTCGGTCGATCTGGCGACCCCGATGAAGGGGCCCTATGTGACGCGGCGCGAAGGGGCCGCGGATCTCCATGCGCTGGCTCTGGTGCTCTGTAAACAGGCGCGGCTGCTTCCGGCGGCGGTGGTGGCGGTGTGGGAGCATGCTGCACCGGTCGAGGCGCTTGCCCGCGAGGCGGGGCTGACCCGGCTCGACGAGGTCACTCTGCGCCGGGCGGGGGCTGCGGCGATCCGGATGCACCGGGTCTCCGGCGCCCGTGTGCCGACCCGCTTTGCCAAAGCCGGGCGCTGCCATGTGTTCCGGCCCGAGGATGGCGGAGAGGAGCATTATGCGGTGGAGGTGGGCCAGCCCTCGCGCGCGGCTCCGGTGCTGTCACGGTTGCATTCGGCCTGTTTCACTGGCGATGTGATCGGCTCGCTGAAATGCGATTGCGGGCCGCAACTGGATGCGGCGATGGAGCAGATCGCCGAGGCGGGGGCAGGGGTGCTGCTTTACATGAACCAGGAGGGGCGGGGGATCGGTCTCGCCAACAAAATGCGGGCCTATGCGCTCCAGGATCAGGGCTTCGATACGGTCGAGGCCAATCACCGGCTGGGCTTTGAGGATGATGAGCGGGATTTCCGGCTGGGGGCCGAGATCCTGAAGGCGATGGGCTTTTCCTCGGTGCGTCTGATGACCAACAATCCGGGCAAGACGGCGATGATGGAGGCCTCGGGCGTGGTGGTGGCCGAACGGGTGCCGTTGAAGGTCGGCCTGACCGAGGAGAACCGGAACTATCTGGCGGTGAAGGCGGCGAAGAGCGGGCATCTTCTTTGATCGTCTTTCGCGACGAAGCCACCGCCCGCCCCCACCCACCCCCCGCGCGCGGCGGCTCCGTCACGAAAGACGATCTGGTCGTGGGCGCGTGGGGCGCGCGGTTTGGAGGGCGTTTCCTGCCCTGCTCCGTGGGGCGTGGGGGCATTCGGGTCGAGAAGATCGAAGGGGATGGAGTGACTCCGGTGGGGGTGTATCGCCTGCTTTGGCTTTACTGGCGGGCGGACCGCCGGGGTCGGCCTGAGACGCGTCTGCTCGTTCGGCCCCTGGGCCCGTTCCAGGGCTGGGCGGAGACGCCGGGGGATCCGGCGTATAACCGGCCGATCCGGCATCCTCATGGGTTCCCGGCGGACCGGATGGCGCGGGGCGATGGTCTCTATGATCTTTGCGTCGTCACCGATCAGAACGCGGCCTGTGTGCCGGGGGCGGGCAGTGCGATTTTCGTTCATCTCTGGCGCAAGCCGCGCCATCCGACCGCGGGCTGTGTGGCGTTCCGCCGGCGGGACCTGGAATGGATCCTGGCCCGCTGGCGGCCCTGGTCGCGGCTGGTGATCCGCGCGGGGGCTATTTCAGCTCGACCTCGATGAAGGCCATGGGCGCGTCGCCGCGGTTGATCACGTTATGCTCGACCCCCTTGGCGCGGCGATAGGCGTCGCCGGCGGGGACATCGACATCGCGGGTGGTGCCGCCCGGCTCCTCGAGCAGCATGGCGCAAGGGGTGATCGCGGTGATCACATAGTCGAATTCGTGTCGGTGCCAGCCGGTCTCGGCCCCCGGCGCGAAGGTGAAGCGGGTCACGCGGACCCGCGCATCGTCCACCAGTTGCTCTGCCTCGGCCTGGGGGCGCGCCATCGTCAGACCACGCCAAAGGCGAGCATCGCGTCAGCCACTTTCTTGAAACCGGCAATGTTGGCCCCGCGGACATAGTCGACATGGGTCCCGTGATCGCCCTGTTCGACGCAGGCGTCGTGGATATCGGCCATGATCTTCTTCAACGCGTCGCGCAGGTCTTCCTCATCGCGGTGGAGGCGGGCTGAGTTTTGGCTCATCTCCAGCCCCGACATACCGACCCCGCCGGCATTCGAGGCTTTGCCGGGCGCGTAGGGGATTTGTGCCGCCTGAAACGCCCCGATGGCGTCGAGATCGCAGGGCATGTTGGCGCCCTCGCTGACCGCCTTCACGCCGTTGGAGAGCAGCGTCTTGGCTTCCTCACCATTCAACTCGTTCTGGGTGGCGCAGGGCAGGGCGAGATCGGCGGGGACGCCCCAGGGGCGCTGGCCCTCGTGAAACTCGCCGCCGAATTTATCGACAAAGGCCGAGATCCGGGCGCCGCGCTGTTTCTTGTGCTCTTTGATCCAGTCCACCATCTCGTGGCTCAGGCCGCCCGGCATGTGGATGAAGCCGCCACTGTCGCTCAGCGTTAGAGGTTTGCCGCCGCGGTGGAGGATCTTCTCGGCGGCATGGGTCGCCACATTGCCGGAACCGGAGATCACCGCGGTCTTGCCCTCGATCTGATCCTGGCGGTGGTGGAGCATGTTCTCGAGGAAATAGACGGCGCCATAGCCGGTCGCCTCGGGCCGCATCAGGCTGCCGCCATATTCCAGGCCCTTGCCGGTCAGGACGCCTTCGAAGCTGTTGGTCAGCCGCTTGTACTGCCCGAACATATAGCCGATTTCCTTGCCGCCCACGCCGATATCGCCCGCGGGCACGTCGATATTGGCGCCGATATGGCGATAGAGCTCGGTCATGAAGCTCTGGCAGAAGCGCATGATTTCGTGCTGGCTCTTGCCCTTGGGGTCGAAATCGGCGCCGCCCTTGCCGCCGCCCATGGGCAGGCCGGTCAGCGAGTTCTTAAAGGTTTGCTCGAAGCCCAGGAACTTCAGCACGCCTTGCGTCACGCTGGGGTGGAACCGGATGCCGCCCTTATAGGGCCCGATCGAGTTGTTGAATTGCACGCGGTAGCCGCGATTGACCTGAACCTCGCCCTGGTCATCGGCCCAGCTGACCCGAAACGAGATGATCCGGTCCGGCTCGGCCATACGGTGGAGGACCTTGATCTTGGCATAGACCGGGTTGTCGTTGATGAAGGGGATGACTGTCTCGGCCACCTCGTGCACGGCCTGATGGAAGACCTCCTCGGCCGGATTGCGCTTGACGACCCAATCCATGAAGTCGCTGAGATTCACTTGGTCGGCCATCGGCGCATCCCCTTTTATGGTTTTTCGGCCCGGCTCTCCCGCCGGGTTCGGTCGAGGTTTTAGAGTTTGACCCGCAGTTCGAGCCGCACACCAGCGATATCGGGCGCGTCAAGCAGCATCCCATACATCGCATCGGCGCGCAGGATCAGCCGGTTGGTGAGCGGGCGCTGATAGCGCACGCCCCAGCCGAATTGCGGATCCTTCGCCTGGCCCTGACGGTCGTCATAGGGAAAGACGGCGGCGAATTCGCCGACCAGCTGCTGGTCGAAGCCGAAGAGGTATTCCACGCCGATGGCGCCACCAAAGGTATCGACCCCGGTGGCGTCCAGGGTCGGAAACCCGGTCAGCCCGTCGGTTTCGAAACTCAGGCCCACATTGCGCAGAATCCCGCCCGCGGCATTGGCCCGCGCCGCCGATTGGGTGGCGTCATAGCCGAACCAGAAATTCGCATATGGGATCAGGGTCAGCGGCAGATGGGTGATGAACGCGTTCTCCGAGATCAGCAGAAAGCCCTCCGCCGTCTCCTGCCGTCCGCCGCCGGGGTTTTGCCCGACATTCACGATCAGCCGGGTCGCGTTCGACACCGTGGCGAAATAGCGTTTCGAGAATGCCAGCGTGAAGTTGTGATAGCTGAAATCGCCATTCGCGTCGTTGCGGTCGTTGATATAAGCATAGCCGGCTTCGAGATAGCCTTCCTGCACATCGAAGAACCCGGTGACGCCATAGATATGCGCCTCGTGATCCGAATTGGCGCCGGCGGCCGAGACGACGGCGGGGGTGGTCACCTCGTCGAACCCGGCGAAGAACGTGATGTCATAGTTGGTGATATCCAGGGTGCGCGAGTTCTGCGCAACAAAGGGCGTGACGGCAAAGCCGAGGAATGCATCCTCCAGCCAGACGCCGTTCTGCAGGAACAACGGCACCCGGCCGACGGCAAAGGGAATGTCGTATTTGTTGTACTCATCCGAGAACCCGGCAGCCAGCGCGGCCAGATCGCCCTCGAGGAAGGCCGTGGTCGGCTGCTCGGTGGTCTCGAAGCGGCCCGGCCGGTTCCGATCACGGTCATCGCCGCCGAATTCAAAGCGGGTGAACTCGTTACCGTTTTGCAGGGGCTGGAAGAAGACGTGGATCCGCTCGGTCGCGGTGATCTTGAAGTCGATATTGATATTGGCGCGGGCGGCGATCTGCGCGATCTCCTGCGCGCCATTGTCGTTGAAGGCCACCGCGGTCCGGACATCGCCGAACAGCAGGATCTGCGGATAGATCCGGTTCTTCGAGCCGAACAGGGTAAAGCCCTCGCCCAGTGGCCCCTCATCGTACAGGTCTCGGAAAATCTCGACCGGCGGGCGTGGGGTCGAGATGGCGGTCTTGCCGCCATAGATGTCGATCTCGGCCTGCGGGTCATAGGTGATCGTGTATTCTGGGTCGCCCGAGAACACCTCGCGATTATACGGGACCTCGCGCACGCGCTCGTCGCGTTCGACCGGGCCCCAGTCCTCGGCGGCCCCGGCGGGAAGCGCCAGGGCCAGGAACAGGGCGGGGGCCAGCCCCCATTTCAACGGTTTCACCGCCATAGCCATCGCCCACATCCTTCTTACTCGGTCACTTCGAATTCGACGGCGGTCGGGTGAATGTCGATCATCCACTCGTTCATCGTCCGCTCCATCTCTGCCGTGGCCAGGACGAAGCGCATGAAGTACATCGGCTCGGCTCGGCTGCGCATCCGGAACGACAGGCGATAGGTGCCGGGCTTGGTCAGCTTGTCGCCATCGACGCTGTAATTGGCATCGCGATATCCGAGCGGCGGGATCGAGCGTCCCTCCATCCGGATCAGCGGCGGGTGGTTGAGCACCGAGCTCGGCACGCCCGAGGGGCGGATATGCGGGATCTGGTCGACGTCGAAATTGACCGGCAGATACATCTCGCGGTCCGGCCCCTTCAGCGAGGTGACCAGGAACTTGGTCTGCAGGTTCACGAGTTGATCGTCATGCTCGATCTTGCCGGCGGCCAGATCGGTCGAGTGCAGGTCGACCATGTCGCCGATGCTGTCGACATAGCCCGACTCGAAGACAATCTCGCCATCCGGATCGGTCAGCACCACATTGGCCCAGATCTCGGGCTGCGCGCCCAGCGAGCCGGAGGGCAGGTTGTGCCCCTCATCGGTGTTGGTGATGCGATAGCGGAACTTGAAATCCTGGCCCACTTTCGGCGGTCCGTTCTCGAAGAATGGGCCGTCGATATGGCTGCCGTTCTCCATCACCGCGATCCGGTCCTGTCGCTTCAGCTCCAGCATGCGATAGTTCTGGTCGATCACATAACGGGCAGTCTCGCGGTCCACCCGCTTGGCCCAGACATCGGGGAAGTCCGGGCGGGCGACCTCGCCATCTTCCAGCTGATCCTCCCAATCCGGCACGCCCCATTTGCTGCGGTGGTCGAATTGCAGCCACTCGGTGATCTTCCATTTCAGCCCGCGCGGGTTGAAGGGGAAGATGCCGGGATGGGCGATCGGATAGCCGGGGCCATAGAACGCATGGTTGTGGTGGTCACGGTTCGGATCGCCGATGATCCGGCCATTGACGATGGCGACCGGCCATTTCTCGTAATTATCATGCTCCAGCGCCACGCCCTGGACCCGGCCCATATGGCATTCCTGGCATTGCACGCCCTCCGCGGAGGCCGGAGAGGCGCGGTATTGCTCATAGACGACCTCCAGCTTGATGCCCGGATGCACCGCCACCTGGTGACACGAGATGCAGAATTCCGAGCGGGAGATGTCCTCGAACTCGATCGCCGCGGTGTGGATCGGCGAGCCGTCCTCGCTCAGGTTCTTCGAGACGTTATAGCGGTCCTGATCCGCCAGCACCGTCGCGATGCCGGGCGCGTTGCCAGCCCCGATCATCGGCTCATAGATGGTGCCGGGGCGCACATGGCGCTCGCCATTCACCTTGGCGAATTCGGCGCCGACGCGGTGGCAGGTGACGCAAGTGATGCCCTCGCGGGCGATCTGGCTGCGCTCCCACAGGGGCGTTTCGCGCTGTTCGCCCAATTGCGTCCCGATCTGCTGGTGGCAGCGCACGCAGAACGTGCCGACGGTGCCCGAGGCCAGCGTGTTCAGCCGCTGCTCGAACTTGTGGAACATCGGGCTGATCGAGGCATAGGCGTGGTTCGAGGAGGCCCATTCCCAGAAGATCTTCTGGTGACATTCGGCGCATTGGATGGCGCTGGGGAAGGGCGACGTCTTATAGGCCGCGACATGCGGGTCGCGGGGCACCACCAGCTCGTTCTGCTGCGCGATCGACAGCGAGACGGTCTCGACCGGCTCCAGCACCAGGGCGGCGGCCTGTTCACCGTCGCTGCCCGGCGGGGTATAGCCCCCGGCGGCTGCGGTGCTGGTCAGCGGCACGGCAGCCTGACCGGCCTGCGCCGGGGTGGCCGAGGGCTCTTGCGCGCGCTCCAGATAGTCCATGACCTGGCGCTTCAGCGCGGCATCGGCCTCGAAGGTGACGGTGGTGTCGCCCTCCTGCACCTCCTGAGGGGTGCTTTCCCATTGGAACTGCGCCTGGGCCTGGGTGGCCAACGCCAGGGCGCTGGCGGCCAGCAATGCGCGGGTGAAGGTGGAAGTCAGCATGTCAAACGCTCCTTGGGTTCGTCACACGCGAGGTCAGCGGGTGGTGATCCGCTCGACATCACGCAGAGCGGTCAGAAGTTCCCCCGAACGGTACTGATCCACCGAGACAAAGGCGGCGAGGCCCCGGGAGATCGCGGATTGCGCCGCCTGGGCCTGGCCCGGCGACAGTTCTTCGAGCTTTTCCAACTCGTCCACCAGGGACCCGGCGGCGAGGATCGCCTGCTCGGCGGCGATATAGCTGGAGAAGACGCCCTGTTCGGCGCCCTTCACGATGGCCCGGATGGCACGCTCGGTATCGCGCACCCGGTAGCGATGGGTCTCGAGCTTGGCGATCAGCTGCTCGAGCCGGCCGTTCAACCGGCGCGAGACGGCGCGGATCGCGGGCCAGCCTTGGCCCTCGGCCCCGCGCAGGGCCTGGATTTCCTTGCGGATCGCCTGTTGCAGGCGGCGGTCGACCAGGCTGGCGGCAACCTCGACGAAAAACAGGTTGGCATCGTTCAGCCGCGGCAGGCCAAGCGAGCCCGCATTGCCCTGACCGTTCAGCGAGGCGTTGTGGCAGGAGTGACACTTGAAGAAGGCGAATTCGGGGAACAGCCCCTTGTCGCCGACCTCCGGGCTGACCAGCAGGCTGAGAAGCTGCCGTGCCTGGATCGCCTGGCCGATGGCCCAGACGCGCACGCCAAAGGGCCAGGGTTTGCGCTGCAGATAGTCGTCATCCACCTTGAAATGCGCGTAATTCGCGATCCGCCCCGGCGTGCCTTCCGAGAACCAGCTGTAGAAGCCCAGCTCGAAGGGCAGGCGCGGATGGCCAAGGGCCAGCATCTTGTGATTGACGAATTTCTCTTCGTTCCCGACATGGCAGGACAGGCAGAGCTCTGCCCGTTTGCGCGGATCGGTGGTGGGATACATCCCCTCGTCGATATTGCGCTGGTAGAAGTAGAGCCCGGTCTGATGCACGCCGAGCCATTCCGAGGCTGGGCCGTGGCAGCCCTCGCAGCTCACCCCGATCGTGTGGTCGAAAGTGGTCTCGATCTCATGCGGTTCGGGTTTGTAGGAGTGGCAGGAGAGGCAGAGTGGCGCGTTCTGTGCGCTGCCCAGCCCCATGCCCCGGGCGATCGAATTCGCCTTCGAGGTCGTCAGGGTCTGCCAGGCCTTGGCATGGGGGTCCTTCTCCTTCCAGGTCACGTATTCGCGCTGGGTGACCGAGGAGTTTGGCCAGGGTTTCTCCGCCGAATGGCAGGTGGCCGAGCCGCAGGTCATGGCGCCAACCGCCTTTGCCGGGCCAGCCGATGCCGGCAGGCTGCCTGCGATCAGAACGGCGGTTGCCAGGAAAGCGCTGATCCCGATGCGCATGCCTGTCTCCCTTTCTGAGCCCGTCGGGCTCTCTCCTGCGGGGCGGCGCCATAGCCGTCCCCTGTCCCACCATGCTCAGCCTCGGGTCGTCCGGGCTGGGCGTCTGTAGCAATCCTCACCGCGCCACGGGGCGCGGCGGTCGTCAGTTCTTCTTCATCGCGGCCCAGGCTTCGGCATGGGCTGGCGACATCGCGGCCTCGCCTTCCAGGTGGAAGCCGTGGCAGGTCACACAGGTCGCCGGAGCCGGGTCGACCTTGGTCGTTGTTGCGGCCGTGACGGCAGGTTCCGCGCCATCTGCTGCAGTCTGCGCCTCGGCCTCGGCCCCCAGCAGGCCGCGGAACGTCTCGAGGATCGGGTCCGGCTGACCCTCCTGCATGTGGCAATCGCGGCAGACCGAGATTTGCGGCATCAGCACATCGGTCGCGGCTTTGGACTGGCGGGCGGCGTGGCAGCCGGCGCAATCCATCTCCTCGTGGGATTTGTGGCTGAACTCGGCGCGGGGCATCCAATGGCGCTGCAGCAGCGCGGGCTGCACCTGCCAGCCTGTCGCCGTGGCCACCTGATCGACTTTCTGCGCCTCGTGACAGGTGGCGCAGAGCCGTTTGCCGAAGATCGCGTCGAGCTGCGCCTCGGTCTGCTGCTCGACCCATTCCTGGGTCAGAGCGGCACCGGCGACCTGGGTCGCCTTGCCGGCCAGACGGCGGCGGCTCCGGGGCTGTTCCTGGGCGATCTCGACCGAGCCTTCCGCCAGCCGCGCCTCGAAATAGCCGCGCACGACCTTGGCGATACCGGCCTCGTCGGCATGGGGCAGGGCGATGCCGGTGCCCGCGGGCGCGAACTCCATGATGTGGCAGCCGCCGCAATCGCGCTCCATCTTGATCGGGCGCATCAGGTTCCCGTCCGCCTCGGTCTGGTGGCAATCATTGCAGGTCAGCCGCTGCTTGCCCGAGATCAGCACGACCCCATCTGCCGAGAGATGCTTGTCATGCGGGAACCGCAGGCCCGATTTCTCCTGCAGCACCGCATTCTCCGGGAAAGGTCGCGGCAGCAGCACCGGTTGCAGCGTCCCGTCAGCCGCCACGGCCACTTCGGTGATCACGGCGGGTTCGAAATTCGGATGATCGCCCTGGAAGCCCGAGATCGGGCGCAGATTGGTGTTGGGCGCGATGCTGGCGATCTGGCCATGGCAATTGGTGCAGCCGGTCGAGGCCTCGACCACCGGGCGTTCGCCGCCATTATGCTCCTTATGGCAGTCCGAGCACTGCGCCTCGGCCAGCATATCGCCGGAATGCCCCTCGGGCAGCGCATGGGTGGTCACCGTCGCGTGGCAGGAGAGGCAGGCGGCCGAGGTGGTCTGCTCGAAGGGCCGCAGATGGCAGGCGCCGCAATCGCCGCCGATCCCCGCATGGGCCTTCGACATCGGGCCCGAGGACCAGAGCGCCTCGATCGGATGAGCGGCGCGAACCTCGTTCTCGGCCAGAGCTGTGACCACGATCTCATCCTCGGCCGGGACATCGCGCGAGAAGACATGGAGCATCGGCCAGATCACCAGCCCGCCCAGAATGGCAAGGCAGGCGACCCAGGCCAGCGGCCGGCGGCCCGGCAGAACCTGGGCCAGGCTGCGCTTCTCGCGCCGGGTCCTGACCGGTTTGGCCGGCAGCACCTCCATGACCAGCACATGGTCGGCGCCGTCGCGCCCGGTCTCGGCGGTGAAGCGGTGGCGGCCGATCTCGACCGCGGTGCCGGGGGTCAGCACGACGCTGTCCTGGCGCTTCTTGCCGACCATCAGCCCGTTCTCGCCCACGCCGGTCAGGGTCAGGCTGCCGCCCTGCTCGGTCAGGGTCGCGTGGTGATAGTCGACGTCGATTTCGGGGAGGTTGATCTCCATCGGCGCGCCGCGGCCGATGCGGATCGGATCATGGTCCAGCACGGTCTCGCGGCGCGAGACCTCGTCCGATCCGGCTCTGCTGCGTTGGGTGACGAGGAGAATGCGCATGGACCTACCAGTAGAAGAAGACGAGCATGATATGCGCCGCCACCGTGACGATCAGCGCCAGTGTCAGCGGCACATGGAGCCAGAGCCACAATGTCAGCAACGCGCGATAGCGGGTGTCCCGGCGCAGGCAGGCGGCGACCTCG
>JBCBIS010000027.1:0-28904 GCA_038524325.1 Pseudomonadota bacterium | reverse complement strand
AGCAACATGCTAGGATCTGACTGGTTCAGTCAGATCCGTTTTTGCTCTAGGTCTCAGTTCTTCGATTTGTCGACCATCTTGCCAGCCTCGATCCAGGGCATCATGGCGCGCAGCTTGGCGCCGACTTCCTCGATCTGGTGGGCATCGTTGTTGCGGCGGATCGCCTTGAACATCGGCAGGCCGGCCTTGTACTCGCGCATCCACTCGCTGACGAAGCGGCCGTCCTGAATGTCTTTGAGCACCTTCTTCATCCGTGCCTTGGTCTCGTCATAGGGCAGGATCTGCGGGCCGGAATGGTACTCGCCGAACTCAGCCGTGTTCGAGATCGAGTAGTTCATGTTCGCGATACCGCCCTCATAGATCAGGTCGACGATCAGCTTCACTTCGTGGAGGCACTCGAAATAGGCCATCTCGGGCTCGTAGCCGGCCTCGACCAGGGTCTCGAAGCCCATGCGGATCAACTCGACGAGGCCGCCGCAGAGGACGGCCTGTTCGCCGAAGAGATCGGTCTCGCATTCCTCCTTGAAGTCGGTCTCGATGATGCCGGAGCGCCCGCCGCCGATGGCGGAGCAATAGGAGAGCCCGATCTCCAGCGCGCGGCCGGTGGCGTTGTTATGAACCGCGACCAGACAGGGCACGCCGCCGCCTTTGACGAACTCACCGCGCACCGTGTGACCGGGGCCTTTCGGCGCCATCATGATGACATCGACGCCGGGCTTGGGCTCGATCAGACCGAAATGAACGTTCAGGCCGTGGGCGAATGCGATGGCTGCGCCGTCCTTCAGATGGTCGTGGATATGCGCGTAATAGGTCTCGGCCTGCAGCTCGTCGGGCATGGTCATCATCAGGACATCGGCCCAGGCGGCGGCATCCGAGATGCTCATGACCTGGAGCCCCTCGGCCTCGGCCTTTGGCGCCGAGGGCGAGCCGGGGCGCAGCGCGGCGGCGACATTCTTGACGCCGCTGTCGCGCATGTTCAGCGCGTGGGCATGGCCTTGAGAGCCATACCCGACCACGGCCACATTCTTGTCCTTGATCAGATTGATATCGCAGTCGCGATCATAATAGACGCGCATTCCCGCCCCTCCGGTTGTCGGTGATTTTTGCTGCCGGTGTCCCTAATGGAGGGCGTGGCACTTGGCAAGGCCGGGTTCCTCCCGCGCTCCTGACGGAGCCCGGATCGCCCCCCCGCCCTTGCCAAAAGCGCTGCGCGGGCTTCTGCCGGGCATGGCTGGGCGGGCGGGCCGAGATGGGCCGGAGGACCAGCGAGGGGTGCCCGGGCGGTCAGGCCCGGCTGTCGAAAACGGGCGCAGCAAGCAGGTCGAAATCTGGCGAGACGCCCAGTCCTGGGCGGTCGAGGGGCCGCATCCAGCCGCCATCGATCTCGACCCCGCTCGTGCCGATCGCCCGCGTGTGGTAGTCTTGGAATGCCGAGCTTTGCCAATGATGGCTGGCTGGGGTGCTGGCGGCGAGATGGGCTATGGCTGCGGTCGCGATCTCTCCGCCCCAACTGTCCTCGATGGTCATGGCGATGCCGAAATGCAGGCAGAGATCGCGCATCTGCCGGGCCCGGGTCAGCCCACCCATACGGTTGATCTTGAGATTGATCAGGTCCATCGCCCGGTCCGCGGCGCCGCGGATCAGCCTGTCCGGGTCGGTCATCACCTCGTCCAGCACCATTGGCAGGCGGGTCGCGCGGCGCACCGCGAGGCATTCGTCATAGCTGAGGCAGGGCTGCTCGAGATAGACTGCAATTTCGGGATGCGCTGCTTGGATCGCCTCCATCCCCGCCGCAATCCGCAAGGCGTCATGCTGTTGCCAGCCGGTATTCGCGTCTGCATCCATCACCTCGCCCGGTCGCATCGCCGCGGCACAGGCCTGCATCCGGGCGAGGTCGCGCTGCGGGTCCTCGCCGACCTTGACCTGAAATTGGGTGAAGCCCGCTGCCTGATACTCGGCAAGGCGCTCGGTCATGGCCTCGGGCGCGGCGCGGGTGACGACCTTGAACAGCTTGACCCGGTCTTGCGCCCGTCCGCCCAGCAAATGGCAGACTGGCAGGCCGGTCACCTTCCCGAACACATCCCAGCAGGCCATGTCGACGGCCGATTTGGCGTAAGGGTGGCCCTTCATCACCTGATCCATCCGGGCGTTGATCACATCCAGCTCGGTCGGATCCCAGCCGATCAATTCTGGCGCCATGGTGGCGATGCCGGTGCGGGCGCCTTCGGGATAGGCGGGCAGATAGGCGGGGCCCAGCGGACAGGTCTCGCCATAGCCGGTCACGCCCTGATCGGTGTCGATGGCCACAATGGTCGTGTCGAAGGCGCCGAAGGATTGCGTCGACCAGGCGTAGAAGCCTTCCCGCAGCTCAAGATCGGCCTGCCAGATGCGGATGCGGTCGATCTTCATGGCGGTGTCTCCGTTCAGCTTTGCCCGGCCGGGTTGGCCAATTGCGCCTCCCACAGTTTCCGGGTGCAGATATGCAGGGGTCGCGTCTCCTCACGGTCCGAGGCGAGGCCCAGATCTAGCACTTCGTTCGTCACCGAGATCGCCAGGAAATTGGGCAATTGCTCGCCCGGGATGCCCAGCAGGATCTGATCGCCGGAGAACACAGGCTGATCGGCATAGGCCGCGGGGAAATCATACTGACGCAGCGCCTGAGGGTTGCAGTCGCCGTCCTCTGGTGTCAGCCGGATGGCCGGGTCGTCCGAGGGGGTGCCGTCCCGGCTCTCATCTATGGCGAAGATCACCGAGATCGGCCGGCCCCCATCCGGTTGCACCGCCATGTAGATATGCGGAGCCCGCGCCGCGGCCTGGGCGATCTGGCGCTCGGTGTCGTCGAGTGGTGCAGTCGTCCCGCTTCCCGTGCCCGCGGGCGGCGTCGAGGCGCCGGTCTCCGGCTCCGGCAAGCTGGTGATCGCCTCGTTGTTTTCCGCGGGTAGGGGCGTGGCCGCTGGCTCGCCGCCCGAAAGCGGCAACCCTGTCTCGCAGGCAGCCGTCCCAAGGGCGAGGAGGAGCAGACAGGTCCGCAGCTTCACTGCGGCGCAGGCCGTCATCAGCTCATTCCCTCGGCCCCGCGCGCGAGAGCCGCGACACCGGTCCGCGCAACCTCGACCAGACCGAGCGGGCGCATCAATTCGACCATCGCGTCGATCTGCTCGGGCACGTCGGAGATCTCAAAGACGAAGCTGGACAGGGTCACATCCACCACCCGGGCATGCATGATCTCGGCCAGGCGCATCGCCTCCAGGCGGTTCTCTCCGGTCGAGGCGACCTTGATCAGCGCCAGTTCCCGCTCGACATAAGCGCCCTCGACGGTGAGGTCGGTCACATTGTGGACCGGCACCATCCGCTCGAGCTGATGGTGGATCTGCTGGATCACGGCCGGCGTTCCTGTGGTGACGATCGTAATGCGCGAGAGATGGCCGTCATGGTCAGTTTCCGCGACGGTAAGGCTCTCGATATTATAGCCGCGTCCAGAAAACAGGCCGATCACCCGGGCCAAAACGCCGGGTTCGTTATCGACCAGCACGCTCAGGCAGTGGCGCTCCTCGCCCTCCTTGATTGGGTTGCGAAGGTTATATGCGCTCTTGCGCGAGCTGCCCGGTTTGAGCGAAAGAGGGGTCATGGGGTGTGTCTCCTTGCATCGTCCTGCGTCTTATTCGGCTGCCGGACGCGCTGCAAGGGGCTTGGAACTGGGGTGTGTGAGAATGCGTCCGCTTGTCTATATTTGTTACGGGATGCCAAAATCGGGCTCGACTTTGGCGTTCCAGCTCAGCCGTGCCGTCGCCTTGGGAAGGTGGCAGAAACCCGATCCGCGGGGCGAATTTACCGATCATACGGGAACGCCCAGCGCGTTTTGCCGCGACTGGTCGGCGCCGGAACTGCGCCGGATCCTCGATGCGGCCGAGGACCGCAGGCGCATGCTGGTCATCAAGACCCATAGCGGGCCCAGTGCCGCGGTCCGTGAGGCGGCCAAGTCAGGGCTGGTCCGGGTGCAGGCCGTCTGCCGCGACCCGCGCGACATTGCGCTGTCGATGGTCGATATGGGGCGCAGCGGCGGCGCCTGGGGCCGCGTCGGCAAGGGAAAGACCGTGGCCGGGCCGGAAGACGCCCGCGTCCGCATCGCCGGTCAAATCCAGACCTTCCACGAATGGGCCAGCATGCCGGGGGTGCTCACGCTCAATTACGAGCGGGTCGCCTTCGACATGAAAGGCACGGTCGCGCGGATCGCCGGTCATATGGGCGTGCGCTGCTGGCCGTGGTGGGTGTCGCGCTCGGTCAAACGCGGCGTGACGCATTTCAACAAGGGCAAGCCGTTGCGGCACCACTCCGAAATGGCGGCATCGAGCGCGGCGGAATGGCAGGAGCAGTTCGGCGAATTCATCAGCTCGTACTGCAGCGACATCCCCGCCGGTTGCCTGGAGCGTGGGCGGAGATAGCGGGACAAGCGCCAGGGCCCCGCGCAGACGGGGCCCTGGCTCTGTCTCAGACCAGGACTGCGCCGGTCGAACCGATGGCGCCCTGGGTATCGGCCTCGCCCAGCAGCATTTCGTTATGCGCCTTGCCCGACGGGATCATCGGGAAGCAGTTCTCGTGTTTCTCGACCAGGCAATCGAAGATGACCGGGCCGTCATAGGCGAGCATCTCTTTGATCGCCTCGTCCAGATCGTCCGGATGGTCGACCTTGATGCCCTTGCAGCCGAACGCCTCGGCGAGTTTCACGAAATCGGGCAGGGCCTCGGAATAGCTGTGTGAGTAGCGCTCGCCATGCAGCAACTCCTGCCATTGCCGGACCATGCCAAGCCGCTCGTTGTTCAGGATGAACTGTTTGACCGGGGTGCGGTACTGGATGGCGGTCGACATCTCCTGCATCACCATCAGCCAGCTCGCCTCGCCGGCCACGTTGATGACCAGACTCTCGGGGTGGGCGATCTGCACGCCGATCGAGGCCGGCAGGCCATAGCCCATGGTGCCGAGCCCGCCGGAGGTCATCCAGCGGTTCGGATCCTCAAAGCCCAGGAACTGTGCGGCCCACATCTGGTGCTGGCCGACCTCGGTGGTGATATAGCGGTCCATGCCCTTGGTCAGCGCTTCGAGCCGTTGCAGGGCGTGCTGCGGCTTGATCGTCTCCGCCGAGGGTTTGTAGCTGAGGCAGTTGACCGCCCGCCAGCCGGTGATCTGGTTCCACCAGCCGCCCACCTTGTCGGCGCGGGTGATCGCGCCCCGCTCGCGCCACAGGGTGACGATCTGCTCCAGCACCGTGGCCACATCGCCGATGATCGGCACTTCGACATGGACGTTCTTGTTAATCGAGGAGGGGTCGATATCGATATGGCATTTGCGGCTGCCGGGCGAGAACGCGTCGAGCCGTCCGGTGATCCGGTCGTCGAAGCGCGCGCCGATGCAGAACATCGCGTCGCAGCCATGCATGGCCATGTTCGCTTCGTAAGTGCCATGCATGCCCAGCATGCCCAGCCACGCCTCGCCCGAGGCCGGGTAGCAGCCCAGGCCCATCAGGGTGGAGGTGACGGGGAACCCGGTCTCCTGCGCCAGTTCCCGCAGCAATTCCGTCGCCCGGTCGCCAGAATTGATCACCCCGCCGCCGGAATAGAGGATCGGGCGCTCGGCAGTTTCGATCATCTTGACCGCTTCCAGCACCATCTCGGCATCGCCGGTCTTGCGCGGGGCGTAGTGTTTGGTGCTGGCATCCTCGGGCGCGGTGTACTGGCCCGAGGCGAATTGGACATCCTTCGGGATATCGACCAGCACCGGGCCGGGGCGGCCTGTGGTGGCGACATGGAAGGCCTGATGGATCGTGTTGGCCAGCTTGTCCGTCTCCTTCACCAGCCAGTTATGCTTGGTGCAGGGGCGGGTGATGCCGACGGTGTCGGCCTCCTGGAAGGCGTCATTGCCGATCATAAAGGTGGGGACCTGGCCGGTGAGCACGATCATCGGGATCGAATCCATCAACGCATCGGTCATGCCGGTGACGGCATTGGTCGCTCCCGGACCCGAGGTCACCAGCACGACGCCGGGTTTGCCGGTGGAGCGGGCATAGCCCTCGGCCATATGGGTGGCGCCCTGCTCGTGGCGCACCAGGATATGGCGGATGTCATTCTGCTTGAAGATCTCGTCATAGATCGGAAGGACGGCGCCGCCGGGATAGCCGAATACGACCTCGACCCCCTGGTCGCGGAGGGCTTTGACGACGATCTCCGCGCCGGTGATCATCTTTTCGCTGGCAGGCGTTCCATCGGCCGACATGACAGTCTCCTTTGTTGATCGCAGCTTTGCTGTGCAGACATAAAAAAAGCCCCGGTCAGGGGCCATGCGCGCGAGGGACCGGATTTCTCCAGCCTCAGCGCGCCCTACCTACGATAAGCTGCGACATGTCGCGATCCTTCGGTTTCAGTGATTTTGCTCTAGCGGCGGGCCGGATCTGGGTCAAGCGCTGTTTGGCTGTCTGCGGCGGTTTCTTTCGCAGAGCGGGAGTTTCGCGCAAGATTGTTGAGCGCATCGCCGGCTGTGCGCCCAGCGTGCACGCTCCCGTGCCGGGAGCGAGGCACGACTGCCCGCCCACCCAGCCATGCGCTCACCCCTCGGGCGAGGTTCCTGGGGCGATCCGCTGCCAGCCGGCCATCTGGTTGCGGACCCAGGTGAGTTGGCGTTTGGCATAGCGGCAGGTGGCCTGTTTCGCGGCGTCGGCGGCTTCGTCGAGGGTGAGGTCGCCCCGGATATGGGCGAAGAGTTCGGGGGCGCCGAGCGCCTTGAGCCCCGGTGCCGAGCGGGGCGGGTCGGCGGCCATCACAGTCCGGGCTTCGTCGACGGCGCCTGAGGCGAGCATGGCGTCGAAGCGGGTGCGGCAATTGGCATAGAGTTGCGCGCGGTCTGGGACGACGGCGAAGGTTCGACAGGCGGCCAGATCGAGGAGCGGGGGCGGCGTCTCGGCCTGCCAGGCGGCGAGACCGCGCCCCGTGGTCTCGAGCACTTCCCAGGCGCGCAAGACGCGCATCGGGTTGGCGAGATCGGTCTTGGCCGCTGTCTCCGGGTCGCGGGCGGTGAATTCGGCGGCGAAGGTGGCCAGGCCCAGGGCTGCGAGCTTTGCTTCGCCGCGGGTTCGGATGTCGGGCGGCGTGGTTGGGATCGGGGCGATGCCTTCGGTCAGGGCTTTGAAATAGAGCCCGGTGCCGCCCACGATGATCGGCAGGGTGCCGCGCGCTTGGCAGGCCTGAAGAACCTCCGTCACCTCCCGCAGCCAATGCCCGACCGAATAGGTCGCGGCGATGGGCTGATGTCCATAGAGATGGTGCGGGGCGCGGGCCGTCTCTGCGGCGCTGGGCCGGGCTGTGAGGATCCGCCACTCGCGATAGATCTGTTGGCTGTCGGCATTGATGATCGCGCCGCCTTCGGCCTCGGCCAGCCTGAGCGCCAGGGCCGATTTGCCGCTGGCGGTCGGGCCGGCGATGAGGATCGCCTGCGGCCGCTCAGCCACGCAGCCCCCGCCAGGTGCTGTAACCGAAGGCGAGGGTGGCGGCCGGGCAGGCCAGCACGACGACGGGTGCCGTCTCGAAGGGGAGCAGCAACGGCATCGGCGCGATCCAGAGCAGGGCCAGCACCAGACCGCCGGCCCAGCCGATTCCCGCGCGTAGGGCAAAGGCCATGCCGGCGAGCGCGTAGACCATCTCGTAGTGGAACGCGTGCGGGCTGGTCAGCGCGACGGCGATCATCAGCGCCGCGGCGCGCCAGTCGCCGGCCGCTTCTCCGCGCCTCCAGAGCAGGGCCAGCAGCAAGGCCATGGTCGTCAGCAGCGCCAGGTGCAGGGGCAGGGCGATCGACCCGAAGCCGCCGTAATGAGCCAGCGCGTACCAGCTGATCATCCTGGGCGCTTCGAGAGAGGTCTCGGTCACCCGGTCCATCGCAGTGGAAAGCGCCGCGAAGAACGCCTGCCAATGGGCGATCCCGAAAAGCGCGGTTGCGATGGCCGCGAGCAGGAGCGCGCTGCCCGCCGCCCAGGCGATGGCTCGCCAATGGCCTCCGGCGGCGAGGGCGATGGGAACGGTCAGACCCAGGCTGGGTTTCATCGTCAGGACGGCGATCAGCACACCCGGGCCGGCCCCGGCGCTGCGGTTGCGCATCAGCATCTCCAACGCCAACGCAAGGCACGCGGCGAAGAGGATGGCGTTGTTGCCGAGCATGGTCGTCAGCAGAACCGCGGGGCAGACCACGGCAACGGGCCAGTAGCGCAGCGTCACCCGCCGCGCCGCCGCCACCAGAAGACCCAGCGAGAGCAGGATGAAACCGCCCCAGGCGATCGAGAACGGCAGCGCCGCGAAAGGCGTCACCGCCAGATGCCAGGTCGCCGGATAGAACCAGGGCATCCGCGCGTCCTCGGCCCGTGGGACATTTTGAGCGAGATCGAAGGCAGGCTCGTTCCAGACGGTCATCGCTTCGCCGGCAAGGGCCAGTTTCGCCGCCGTCCAGAAGGCGACGAAATCGATGAAAAATGCCTCCTCGCCACGCTCGTTGATCTGCAGAGTGACGCGGATCCACCACTCGGCAACGGCAACGGCGCCCAGCATGACCAGGATGCGCATGGCGGTGGCAGTGCGATCTGCGGGGGTTTTTGTGCTCACGGTCTCTCCTCCCGCGCTTCTCCTGCCAGCAAGCGAGGGGGTTGTCCATGGGGGCAAAGCAGGCTATAGCGCGCCGCACCAAATCCACAGGCGGGGTTGGGCCGACGGGGGAGACATCCCCGTTCTGGGGGGATCTCTTGGGGTTTCTTCGTGGTCCGCCGGTTGGGCGCATGCCCTCTCCCCGCTGAGGCGAAACCGGAAAAGGACATGACATATGGCTCTGCCTGAGTTCTCTCTGCGCCAGCTCCTCGAAGCGGGCGTGCATTTTGGCCACCAGACCCACCGATGGAACCCCAAGATGGGGCAGTTCATCTATGGCGACCGGAACGGCATTCACATCATCGACCTGACCCAGACGGTCCCCTTGCTCGACGCGGCGCTGAACGCGATGCGCGAAGTGGTGGCCAAGGGCGGGCGCATCCTGTTCGTTGGCACCAAGCGCCAGGCGGCACAGCCGCTGGCCGATGCGGCTCAGCGTTCGGCTCAGTACTTCATGAATCACCGCTGGCTGGGCGGGACGCTGACCAACTGGAAAACGGTGTCGAACTCGATCAACCGGCTAAAGACGCTGGACGAGCAGCTTTCGGGCGACGGCTCGGGTTATACCAAGAAAGAGCTGCTGAACCTGGAGCGGGAGCGCAACAAGCTGACCCTCTCGCTGGGCGGCATCCGCGAGATGGGCGGCGTGCCGGACATGCTGTTCGTCATCGACACCAACAAGGAAGCGTTGGCGATTGCCGAGGCAAAGAAGCTGGGCATTCCGGTGGTCGCGATCCTCGATTCGAACTGCGACCCGGCGGGAGTCGATTATCCGATCCCCGGCAATGACGACGCGGCGCGGGCGATTGCGCTCTACTGCGATCTGGTCGCGCGGGCTGTCATCGACGGGATGGCCAGCCAGCTCGACGCCGCAGGCTTCGACCTGGGTGAGCTGGAAGACGCGCCGATGGAGGAGGCCCTGGAAGAGGTCGATCCGGGCGCAGCGGTCGAGCCTCCGGTGGAAGAGGCCGTGGCCGAGGACGCGCCCGCCTCCTGACCCCTGGCGCGGCAGACTTGTCGCTTCAGTGTCGCAGATTTGAGATACCACGATCCCGCGCCGGGCACACGGCGGGGGCAGCTATGGAGACCAGAAAATGGCAATCACCGCGAGCATGGTGAAGGAACTCCGCGACCAGACGGGCGCGGGCATGATGGACGCGAAAAAAGCGCTGACCGAGACCGAGGGCGACATGGAAGCCGCGGTCGATTGGCTGCGCACCAAAGGTCTGGCCAAGGCCGCCAAGAAATCGGGCCGCACCGCGGCCGAGGGTCTGGTCGCGGTGGCCAGTGAGGGCGGCGCGGCCGTCGCGGTCGAGGTGAACTCCGAGACCGACTTCGTGGCTCGCAACGCCGAATTCCAGCAGATGGTGGGTGAGATCGCTCAATCCGCCCTGACCGTTGGCGATTACGAGGCGCTCAAAGCCGCGCCCATGGGCGGCAAAACCGTCGGTGAGATCGTCACCGACAAGGTTGCCACCATCGGCGAGAACATGACGCTCCGCCGGATGGCCAAGACCGAGGGCGAGACCGTCGCCACCTATGTCCACGGCGCTGTCGTCGATGGCATGGGCAAAATCGGTGTGCTGGTCGCGCTCTCGGGCGGGGACGCTGCGGCGGCGGCGGCTGTTGGCAAGCAGGTGGCCATGCATGTTGCGGCGACCAACCCAGCCTCGCTGGATGTCGCCGATCTGGATCCGGCCCTGGTCGAGCGCGAAAAGCAGGTGCTGACCGAGCAGGCCCGCGAATCCGGCAAGCCCGACGCTGTGATCGAGAAGATGATCGTCGGCCGGATGAATAAGTTCTATCAGGAGGTTTGCCTTCTGAAGCAAGCCTTTGTCATCAATCCCGATCTCAGCGTCGAGAAAGCGGTGGAAGAGGCTGCCCCGGGCGCCAAGGTCACTGCGTTCGCGCGCCTCGCCGTAGGTGAAGGGATCGAGAAGGAAGAGGAAGACTTCGCCGCCGAGGTGGCCAAGACCATGGGCGGCTGACCCGCTCCCCTTTCCGATGATCGAGGCTGGGCCCCGGGGTCCGGCCTCATTTTTTTGAGGGAGGGGGCATCCAAAGAGCGCCTGTCCACGTATGCTAAGTGTCAACCTTGCTGGACAGCCCGGTAAGTCAACATGGAGGATGCGAAGATGCGATTTCCCACAGCTTGCGCCATTGGCCTGATGGTCTTGGGTGCCGCGACGGCCTGGGCGGCAGAGGACCGCGTGCTCGAACTGCCTGCGGATTACCAGACGGCGTTCGACAATTACATGATCTCGGACCGGCTGGGGCAGGAGGATCAGGTGATCTCTCTCTTCGCCAATGAGGTCGCGCGGAGCGGGCCGTTGCAGGATGGGCGGCTGCCGGAGGGCTCGGTGCTGATCGGCGAGCTTTACAAGGTCAAGCTCGATGGTGATGGCGCACCGCTGCTCAGCCCCCTCAACCGGCGCATCCCGGACAAGCTGGCCGCCATCGTCGTCATGGAGAAACGCGCCGAATGGGCCGGGCAATATCCCGATGATCTCAAGCTCGACGGGTGGGAGTTCGAGGTGTTCAGCCCGACGGGCGAGAACCTCGCCAAGGACACCACCGCCTGCCGCGAATGCCACGCCCCACTGGGCGAGACGGATTACCTCTGGAGCATTGCACATATCCGCGCCGCCAACTGACCCTGCGCCCGGCGGAGCAGGGCCTCTGCCGGGCACAGCCCCGAAGGCTTGACCGGATGCCCGCTTGATGATGAGGGTAGCGCGAAACAGCAGGCCGCAGGAGGCGCGCATGAAACTCACCGATTGCGAGGTTTTCGTCATCGGCAATCCGCCTCCGCGCAAGGGCGGGCGTTATTTCATCTTCGTCAAACTGACCACCGCCTGCGGGATCACCGGGGTGGGCGAGGTCTATTGCGCCTCGTTCGGCCCGCATGTGGTGGCCGAGATGGTGCGAGATGTCTTCGCGCGGCATTTCGAGGGGGTGGACCCGCATCGGGTCGAGCATCTCTATCGGGTCACCTATGGCTCGGGCTATAGCCTGCGGCCCGATCCGACGCTGATGGGCGTGTTCTCGGGGCTCGAAATCGCGTGTTGGGACATACTGGGAAAATCGGCGGGCAAGCCGGTCTATGACCTGCTGGGCGGGCGCTGCCGCGAGACGATCCGCAGCTATACCTACATGTATCCCGACGGCGGCGACGCCCATGCGGCCGGCGATCGCAACATCTATTCCGATCCCGACATGGCGGCGGAGCGGGTGGGGGATTACCTCGCGATGGGCTTCGATGCGGTGAAGTTCGACCCCGCGGGGCCCTACACGGCTTATGACGGGCATCAGCCGCGGATGGAGGATCTGGAGCGGGCGGAGCTGTTCTGCAAGAAACTCCGTGAAGCCGTTGGCACCAGGGCGGATCTTCTGTTCGGCACCCATGGGCAATTCACCGTCTCGGGCGCCAAACGCATGGCGCGACGGCTGGAGCCTTATGAGCCGCTCTGGTTCGAGGAACCGACCCCGCCCGACACGCCCGAAGCGATGGCCGAGGTCGCCCGCGCCACTTCGATCCCGGTGGCGACGGGCGAGCGGCTGACGACAAAGTACGAATTCTCCCGCGTTCTGGCGACCGGGGCCGCCTCGATCCTGCAACCGGCACTCGGGCGGGTCGGCGGCATCCTCGAGGCCAAGAAGATCGCCGCCATGGCCGAGCCGCATTACGCCCAGATGGCGCCGCATCTCTATTGCGGACCGGTCGAGGGGGCCGCGAATGTCCAATTCGCCGCCTGCATCCCCAATTTCCTGATCCTGGAGAGCATCGAGCGCTGGGACGGTTTTCATGGCGAGATCATCAGCGGCATCACCTGGCAGGACGGCCGTGTAATCCCGCCGACCGAGCCGGGCATCGGCATCACCCTGAACGAGGATCTGGCCCGCGCCCATCCTTATACCGAAGATGCCCTGCATCTGGGGATGGAGCCCGATCCGCTGACCCCCTGAGGCACTTCACCACCCCTATTGCATCGCAGCGGGCTTTCCGACATTTTGCGCCAACTTGACGGCGCAGGGGAGAGATCGATGCTGGACGAGACTGCCAAGCCGCCGCTTTATCCCCGCGTTCTTCTGAAAATCTCTGGCGAGGCCCTGATGGGCGACCAGGGCTTTGGTCTGCATCCCCCCACGGTCATCAAGATCGCAGAGGAGGTCAAACGCGCCCATGATTCAGGGATCGAGATCTGCCTGGTCATCGGTGGCGGCAATATCTTCCGCGGGCTCTCGGGCGCGGCACAGGGGATGGAGCGGGCGCAGGCCGACTATATGGGCATGCTCGCCACGGTCATGAACGCATTGGGCATGCAATCGGCCCTGGAGGGCTTGGGGGTGCATACCCGCGTGCAATCGGCCATACCGATGGACTCGGTCTGCGAACCCTATCTGCGCCGCCGCGCCGTCCGGCATCTGGAGAAACGCCGCATCGTGATCTTCGCCGCCGGCACCGGGAACCCGTATTTCACGACCGACACCGCGGCGACCCTGCGGGCGGCCGAGATGAACTGCAAGGCGCTGTTCAAGGGGACGCAGGTCGACGGCGTCTATGACAGCGATCCAAAGACGAACCCCTCGGCCCAACGCTATGACCGCGTGACTTACGACGAAGTTTTGACCAAAAACCTCAAGGTCATGGATGCCTCGGCCATCGCGCTGGCGCGCGACAATGCCTTGCCCATCGTGGTATTCTCGCTGCATGACGAAGGTGGGATGACCGAGGTGCTGCATGGCCGTGGGCGCTATACCCTGGTCGAAGGCTGAGACCGCCGCCGGTCCCCGGGGTCAAAAAACAAGAAGGAGTTCCCCATGAGCGAGGATATCGAGATCGACACCGACGATTTGGAGCGGCGGATGGAGGGGGCCTTGGCCTCGCTGCGCACCGAATTCGCGTCGCTTCGCACCGGGCGGGCCTCGGCTTCGATGCTCGAGCCGGTGATGGTCGACGCCTATGGCGCACCCACCCCGATCAACCAGGTCGGCACGGTCAACGTGCCCGAGCCGCGCATGGTCACCGTCAATGTCTGGGACAAGGCGCTGGTCAATGCGGTGGACAAGGCGATCCGGCAATCTGGCCTCGGCATCAACCCGGTCATGGATGGCACCATCCTGCGCCTGCCGATCCCCGAATTAAATGAGGAACGCCGCCGCGAATTAACCAAAGTTGCGGGCCAATATGCAGAGAATGCAAAGGTCGCGATCCGCAATGTCCGCCGCGACGGGATGGATCAGATCAAGAAGGCCAAAGGCGACGGGATGTCCGAGGACGAGCAGAAGATGTGGTCCGACGAAATCCAGACGATGACGGACGCGTTCATCAAGCGGGTGGATGAATTGCTCGAGACGAAGCAGGGCGAGATCATGGAGATCTGAGGCCTCGCACCCCGGTCCGCCGGGGATGTCCGACGGTGGATCGAAGAGGGGATGGGATGAGTTCCTCAATTGCAGAGGCTGCGGGCACGCCCAGCCATGTCGCCATCATCATGGATGGCAATGGACGCTGGGCCGAGGCGCGGGGGCGTCAACGCACCTATGGCCACCAGCGCGGGGTCGAGCGGGTGCGCGACATCGTCAAGGCGGCTCCGCGCCTTGGCGTGCAGACCCTGACCCTGTTTGCGTTTTCTTCGGAGAATTGGAAGCGGCCAAACTATGAAGTAACTGTCCTGATGCAATTGTTCCGCCGCTATATCGTGCGCGAGGTGGACGAGTTGGACAGCATGGATGTCCGGGTCCGCTTCATCGGCCACCGGGCGCGGCTGCCGAAGGATCTGCAGCGTCTGATGGCACAGATGGAGGCGCGGACCGCCGAGAACACCCGGCTGACGCTGCAGATTGCAGTGTCCTATGGCGCTCGTGACGAGTTGGTCGCGGCCATGCGGCTTCTGGCAGAGGAAGTGGCCGCGGGCCGGCTGGCACCCGATCAGATCGATCAGGAGATGGTCTCGGGCGCATTGTTCACCGCTGGGGTCGACGATCCTGACCTGGTCATCCGCACCTCTGGCGAGATGCGCGTCTCGAACTTCCTGCTCTGGCAGGCGGCCTATGCCGAGTTTGCCTTTGTCGATGAGTGCTGGCCCGATTTCACGCCCGAACGGTTCGCGGAGGTCTTGGCCGGGTTCGGCCGGCGCGAGCGGCGTTTCGGGTTGATCTCCGCGCAGCTCTGAGCGCCGGTCGGGAATGCCAGTGGCTGCCTTCCCCGGCAAATTCTCGGATCTCGGACCACGGGTGGCGAGTTCGGTCGTGCTCGGTGCGGTCGCGGTCGGGGCGATTTGGTCGGGCGGGTTCTGGACCCTTGCCCTCGTCACGCTGGGCGCCGCGCTGATGCTGATCGAGTTGGCGGCGATCACCGAGGCCGAGGAGGGCCGAACCGATCGCGGCGCCGCCATGGTCTGGGCGATCCCCGCGGCGGGCCTGCCGGTCACCTATCTGATGCTGTCAGTGCCCGTCGGAGTCGCCCTCATGGTCGGCCTTGTGCTGCTGATGGCGCTGATCGACATCCTGTCGGCAAAGCTTCGCGGGCTGGGGCTGCGGGTTGTCTCGGCCATCTGGATCCTCGCGGCCTGTCTGGCCTTTCTCTGGATCCGCAACTTTCCCGACTGGGGATTCCTGACCGCGATCTGGGTCGCTCTGGTGGTCGCGGCCTCGGATATCGGCGGCTATTTCGCTGGGCGGACCTTTGGCGGGCCGCGGCTCTGGCCCGCGGTAAGCCCTGGCAAGACCTGGGCCGGCCTGGGCGGAGGGGTCGTGCTGGCCTTTCTCGCCGGGGGCCTGTTCAGTTGGGCGACGACCGGGACCTATTTCGTCCAGGTCTGCACGGTCTCGGCCCTCGCCGCTCTGCTGGCTCAAGGGGGGGATTTGGCCGAGTCCGCGCTGAAGCGGCATTTCGCGGTGAAGGATTCAGGGTCGCTGTTGCCGGGTCATGGTGGGCTTCTTGACCGCTGCGATGGGCTGATGGCCGCCTCGGTCGTGGCCGCGGCCGTCACCGCGTGGCGCGGTCAGACCGTGTTTATCTGGTGAGAGGGGCGGCATGAGGCGAATCAGCATTCTCGGTGTCACGGGCTCGATCGGAGCGAACACGGTCGATGTCGTCGAAGCGGTCGGGCGCGAGGCGTTCCACACCGTCGCGGTCACCGGCCACTCGAACATCGCGGGTCTGGCCGATGCGGCCCGGCGCCTGTCGGCCGAGATCGCCGTGACGGCCGATCCATCGCAGCTCCAGTCGCTCCGCGACGCGCTGGCCGGGTCGGGGATCGCGGCGGCCGCCGGGCCTGAGGCTTTGGTCGAGGCCGCTTCCCGCCCTGCCGATTGGGTCATGTCGGCCATTGTCGGCGCTGCCGGGCTGGCGCCTACCTTGGCCGCCGCCCGCACCGGGGCAACCATCGCCCTGGCGAACAAGGAGACGCTGGTGGCCGCGGGGGGGCTCTTCCTGGCGGAGGTCGACCGCTCGGGCGCCACGCTGTTGCCGGTGGACAGCGAGCACAATGCCCTCTTCCAGTGCATGGCTGCCGAGAAGGGCCGGATGGAGCGGCTGATCCTCACCGCCTCGGGCGGCCCGTTCCGGAATCATACGCTCGAGCAGATGAAGGCCGTGACCCTGGCCGAGGCTGTCGCCCACCCCAACTGGTCGATGGGGCAGCGGATCTCGATCGACTCGGCCTCGATGTTCAACAAGGCGCTGGAGATGATCGAGGCCTGGCATCTCTTCGATGTCACGGCCGATCAGATCGAGGTTATCGTGCATCCGCAATCGATCATCCACTCGATGGTCGGGTTCGCCGATGGCACGGTGATGGCCCATCTGGGCCCGCCCGATATGCGGGTCGCCATTGGCCACACCTTGAATTTTCCCGAGCGGAAACATCTTCCGGTCGAGCGGTTGGATTTCGCAAAGCTTGCACGGCTGGATTTCCAGGAACCGGATCTCGAACGCTTCCCGGCCATGCGGCTGGCGCGCGAGGCGATGACCGATGGGGTGGCGGGCTGTGTTATGAACGGCGCGCATGAGGTGGCTCTGGACGCCTTCATCGACGGCCGGATCGGGTTCCTCGACATGGCCCGGATGGTCGAGGACGTGATGGCGGCGCTGGACAGCCTGCCTGGCGCCGTTGGGCTCGACGACATATATGCCGCGGACGCCGAAGCGCGCCGGGTGGGGCAGGAGCGTGTGGCCCGTTTCGCGTCGTGACGCGCTGGCCGGAAAACAAAGGGATGAGATGTCTTTTCTGTCTGAAATTCCGCTGATCGGCGGTGTCCTGGGGACTGTGATCCCCTTTCTGCTGCTCCTTGGCATCGTCGTCTTCGTGCATGAATACGGTCACTACATCGTCGGGCGCTGGTGTGGGATCAAGGCAGAGACTTTCTCGATCGGGTTCGGCAAGCGGATCTTCGGCTGGACCGACCGGCACGGCACCGTCTGGCAGGTGGCGATCCTGCCATTGGGAGGCTTCGTCAAATTCGTTGGCGATATGGACCCGGCCGGGGCGCGCAAATCCGATGAGGGGCTGAGCGAGGAAGACCGACGCCAGGCCTTCCATAACGCCTCGATCCGCGCCCGCGCCCTAACCGTCGTTGCCGGGCCGATGGCGAATTTCCTGCTGTCGATCGTGCTGTTCGCCGGGATCGCCTTCGCGATTGGCCAGGTATCCGAGGAACCGGTCGTGGGCGGTGTCGACCCGCAATACGCCGAGACGCTGCCCCTCCAGCCCGGCGACCGGGTCCTCCGCGTCGATGGGGGCCGGGTTGAGACATGGTCGGAGGCAATCTCGGCCCTGCAGCGCGCGAACGGAGCGGCCATCGAGGTCGAGATTCGGCGCGACGGCTCGCAGCAAATCGTGACCGCCACCTATCGCCACGAGCCGATTGTCGCTCAGATCCAGCCCGGCTATCCGGCGGCACAGGCGGGGATCACGGCGGGCGACCGTATCCTCTCGCTGAACGGCACCGCGGTGGACAGTTTTCACGACCTCCGGCTGGTGACGGCGGATCTTCCACTGAATACCGAAGTCGAGGTTGAGGTCGACCGCGCGGGCGAGACGCTGAGCTTCCGCTTCACCCCGGATGTCGTCACGCGGATGCATCCCGAAACCGATGAGATGGTCGACCAGGCAACGATGGGCGTCTCCGCGCCGTCGTTCGGCGGGCTGTCGGCCTCGTTCGAATCGCGCAGCTTCGGCTCGGCGCTGCTCTACGGCGTCGACCGGACCTGGGGCGTGATCGTGACGACGATGACGTTCCTCGGCGACATGATCTTCACCAATGCCGATACCAGCCAGCTGGGTGGCCCGATCGGGATCGCCCAGGTCTCGGCGGCGCAGGCCGAGGCTGGGATCGCGAACTTCATTTCGCTGGTGGCGCTGCTTTCAACCTCGATTGGGCTTTTGAACCTGTTCCCCATCCCGATCCTCGATGGCGGGCATCTGATGTTCTACACGGTCGAGGCGGTCCGCGGCCGTCCGCTGGGAGAGCGTTGGATGAATGCCGCGATGGCGGTCGGCCTCTCTCTCGTCCTGTTGCTCATGGGCTTTGCAACGTATAATGATTTGACACGGCTCTGACGTCGGGAGCCTTGTTGAGGGACAGGCCCGCTTCACCCGCAGTTCTGCCGGCATCGTATCGGCGACGGGGGGAAGGGGGGAGGAGAGAACATGCGTCAATCCATGTCAGCGCGGTTCATCCGCGGGCTGCTTTGCATCGGTATACTTGGCATCTCATCTCTGATCGTCGAGAGCCTCGATCCCCACAGCACCGGCTCCGCCCAGGCCCAACAGTTGCGCGAACAATCGGTGATCGTCCGCGGCAACCAGCGGATCGAGGTCGATACGATCCTCTCCTATATGAACATCACCCAGGACCAGACGGTCACCGCACAGGACCTCAACACCGCGGTGCGTCGCCTGTTCGACACCGGGCTGTTCCGCGACGTGCAGATCATCCCGGGCGAGAACGCGCTGATCGTGCAGGTCGACGAGAACCCCTCGATCAATGAGATCGCCTTCGAAGGCAATGATGCGCTGGCCGATGAGGATCTTCTGCAGATCATCTCGCTGCGTCCCCGGTTGCCGCTGACCCGCTCGGCGGCCGAAGCGGATGCGCAATCGATCATCGAGATCTACCGGCGCACCGGCCGGTTCGGCGCCTCGGTCGAGCCGGTGATCATCGAGCGGCCCGAGAACCGGGTCGATCTGGTCTTCGAGATCTCCGAGGGAGAGTTGACCGGGGTCTCCTCGATCGACTTCGTCGGCAACCAGGTGTTCTCGGACAGCCGCCTGCGCGATGCGATCGAGACCCGCGAGAGTGGCCTTTTCGCCAGCTTCTTCTCGTCCGATGTCTATGATCCGGATCGGCTGGAGCTGGATAAGGAATTGCTGCGGCAATACTATCTCGACCGCGGCTATGCGGATATCTCGGTACTCTCCGCAACCGCCGAACTGACCCCCGACCGCGACAGCTTCTTCCTGACCTTCACGTTGGAGGAGGGGCCGCAATACACGTTTGGCACGTTCGATGTCATCGTGAATTCCCGCGGCCTCGAGCAGGAGGAGTTCGAAGCGTTGCTCCCACGGGATCTGGAGGGCGAGATATACGACGCCTCGGAAGTTGATGAGATCGCCACGATCCTTGGGGACTTGGCGGCGGAACGCGGCTTTGCCTTTGTCGATGTCCGCCCGCGCGCGGACAAGGACGAAGAAAACCTCGTCATCGGCGTGACTTTCGAGCTGATCGAGGGCGAGAAGATCTTCATCGAACGGATCGATATCGAGGGCAACACGGCGACGCTCGACCGGGTCATCCGGCGCGAGATCGATCTGGTCGAGGGCGATGCATTTGACGCGCGCAAGATCCGCCGGGCGCGGGCGCGGATCCGCGGGCTCGGCTATTTCTCGCGGGTCGATCTGACGCCCGAGGAAGGCAGCGCCTCGGACCGATCCGTCCTGACGGTGAAGGTCGAGGAGCAATCCACCGGCTCGCTGTCCTTTGGCCTCGGCTTTGCCTCCTCGACCGGTCCGATCGGGAACATCGCGATCACCGAGCGCAACTTCCTCGGCCGGGGCCAGCAGGTGTCGGCCACGGTGACCGCGGCGGGCGATACACAGGTCTATGATTTCTCCTTCACCGAGCCGAAATTCCTGGACCGGGATCTGGCCGTCGGCCTGCGCGCCTTCTTCATCCAGGATGATCGCGACGACGAAAGCTCGTTCCAGCAAAACCGCCTGGGCTTCACGCCGTTCGTTGGCTTCCCGCTTGGCCCCGACACCAACCTGCGGCTGCGCTACAACGCTGTGCGTGACGATATTGAAACGGCGTCAGACGCATCCCTGCTGATCCAGGCCGATGAGGGGTCTCGGTTCAAATCCTCCGTCGGCTACACGGTCACCTATGATCAGAGAAACGATCCCATCGAGCCGACGCGGGGCTTCCTCGCGAGCTTCGATCAGGAGTTCGCGGGCCTCGGCGGTTCCGCACGTTTCGTGAAGTCGACGGGCAACTTCAAGATCTGGCGCGGTCTGTTCGACGACGATGTCATCCTCAGCTTGGAGGTTGAAGGCGGTTCGATCTTCTCGTTTGGCGAGGACACGCAGATCCAAGACCGGTTCTTCCTGGGCGGCGACAGCTTCCGCGGCTTTGCCTCGGATGGTCTGGGGCCGCGGGACACCTTCGTCGGCACGATCAATGGCAACCGCGTTGCGGTGGATGACTCGCTTGGCGGCAACTTCTTCACGGTTCTGCGCGGAGAGGTCTCCTTCCCGCTCGGCCTTCCGGAGGAACTGGGGATCTTCGGTGGTGCCTTCGTGGATGCGGGATCGCTCTGGGATCTCGACCGGGATCTCGTGGTGAACAACCAGGGGCAGGCGCGCACGAATGTTGTGTCCGAAGGTTTCGAGCCGCGGATCGCTGTTGGCGGTCTCCTCTTCGTCACCACCCCGTTTGGCCCGCTGGAACTCAGCGTCGGTTTCCCTGTCGTCAAAGAGGATGAAGACGAGGAGGAACTGTTCCGGTTGACCATTGGGACCCGGTTCTGAGGTGACGGGCAGGGGACGTGTCTGGCGTCTCGCCCTCGGCTTTGCGCTGAGCTTTGCGGTCCTTGCTCCGCCCGCACCGCCCTTGGCGCAGGACGGCGGCGACAGGATCCTGGTGGTGTCGCGTGCGCGCATCCTTTCCGAGACCGCCCCCGCCCTGGCCCTGCGCGAGGCCGAGGTGGCCTTGCGCGCCGATCTTCGCGATTGGTTGAATGCGCGCAAACAGAGCCTCGATGCCGAGGAGCGCACTCTGACCGATTTGCGCGGCGATCTGCCAAGAACCGAGTTCGATCAGCGCAGCAGCGAGTTCGACCAGCGGGTCCGCGACACGCGCCGCGAATCTCAGCGGATAGAGGCCACAATCCAATCGGCCTTCCGGGATGCCCGTAAGGAGTTGATCACGGCGCTCTACCCGATCTTGATCGAGGTGCTCAGGACGCGTGGCGGTCAAGTGATCCTCGACCAGGATCAGATCTTGATGGCGGTGCCGGATATCGATGTGACGGATCAGGTGATCGCGCTCTACAATGCGCGGGTGGCCGCCCCGACGCTCCCCAGTTTCGAAGTGCTTGCCGGCGGCCCCGGCGGGACCCCAGATCCCTCGGGGGGTGTGGAGCCCCAGGAATGACCCCGCCCCCTTGATTTCATCCCATCTCTAGTTAAGCAGACGAGGAACCGCAGAAGAGGCCCGCCCATGACCACCCCGGATCAGCCAGACATTGCCGATCTGAGCCGCATCAAGCGGATGATCCCGCATCGCTATCCGTTCCTGATGATCGACCGCGTCGAGCAGATCAAACGGGGCGAAAGCGCCGTTGGGATCAAGAACGTGACGGCCAATGAGCCGCATTTCATGGGGCATTTCCCGGCCGAGGCGGTCATGCCCGGTGTCTTGATCGTCGAGGCGATGGCGCAGACCGCAGGCGTGCTGGTCGTCGAGACCCTGGGCAAGATCGATCAGGACCTGCTGGTCTATTTTATGAGCATCGACAATACCAAGTTCCGCCAGAAGGTAGTGCCGGGCGATGTGCTGGAGCTGCATGTCTCGATCACCAAGGGGCGGGGCAATGTGTTCAAGTTCCGTGGAGAGGCGATTGTCGCCGGGGCCAAAGTGGCCGAGTCGGACTATGCCGCGATGATCATCGATCCCGACGACGCGCGGCGGGGCTGAGCATGTCCATCCACCAGACGGCCATCGTCGAGGACGGGGCGATCCTCGGCGAGGGGGTCAGCATCGGCCCGTTCTGCCATGTCGGGCCCGAGGTGGAGCTGGCCGAGGGGGTCGAGCTGATCTCTCACGCGGTGGTCGCCGGGCGAACCAAGGTCGGTGCGCGCACCCGCGTCTGGCCCTTTGCCTCGGTCGGCCATCAGCCGCAGGATCTGAAATACAAGGGCGAGCCGAGCCGCCTCGAGATCGGCGCCGAATGCATGATCCGCGAGCATGTGACCCTGAACCCCGGAACCGAGGGCGGTGGAATGCTGACCTCTGTTGGCGACCGCTGCCTGTTGATGATGGGCGCCCATGTCGGCCATGACTGCCGCGTGGGATCGGGCGTGATCATGGCCAACAATGCGACCCTGGGCGGGCATGTCGAGGTGGGGGATTTCGCCCTGCTCGGGGGCCTCTCGGCGGTGCATCAATTCGTCCGTATCGGCACGCAGGCCATGGTCGGCGGGATGACAGGGGTCGAGAAGGACGTGATCCCTTTCGCGACCGCGATCGGGGACCGGGCGGATCTGGGCGGGCTGAACCTGGTGGGGCTGAAGCGCCGCGGCTTCGACCGCGAGACCATCCACGCGCTGCGCAACGCCTATCGCGAGCTGTTCGCCCCCGGGGTGCCCCTGGCCGAGCGGGCCGCGGAAGTCTCCGCCCGCTATTCCGGGATCGGACCGGTCGAGGAAATCACCCGCTTCATCCAGGCCGATAGCAGCCGCAAGTTCTGCACCCCGCGCGAGGCCTGAGTGACGCCGAAGCTCGCCATCATTGCGGGCCGCGATGACCTCCCCCGCCTGATCGCCGAAGACCGTCGCCGCAGCGGCGCCCCCTATCTCGTCGTCAGTTTCGAGGCGGACACACAGCCCTGGATGGCCGAGCACCCGCATGAGGAACATCAGTTCGAAAAACCCGGCCGCCTGTTCCGCGCCCTGGATGCGGCCGGGGTGGCGGACGTGGTTTTTGCCGGGCGCATGGCGCGGCCCCGTCTGCGTCCCTGGCTGTTCGATGCCGGCGCGCTGAAGATCGTCGGCCATGTCACCAAACTGCTGCGGCAGGGCGATGACGGGTTGCTGAGCGGTCTTGGCGCGATCTTCGAGGCCGAGGGATTCCGGATGATCTCGGCGCAAGAGTGCCTGACCAGCCTCGACACGGGGGCAGGCGTGCCAACCCAGGCAAAGCCGAGCGACGGGGCGCGGGCGGATGCGGCGCGTGCGAGCGCGATCCTCAACGCCCTTGGCGCGCTGGATATCGGCCAGGCGGCGGTGGTGGCCGAAGGCCAGTGCCTGGGAATTGAGACTATCGGGGGGACAGACCGTCTGCTGGCCACCGTGGCTGCCTTGCCGTTGGAGCTGCGGGGGCCGACGCCCTCGGGCGTCCTGGTGAAGCTGCCGAAACCGGCTCAGGACCGCCGGGTCGACCTGCCTACAATTGGTTTGCGCACGGTCGAGGAGGCAGCGCGGGCCGACCTCTCCGGCGTTGTGGTTCAGGCGGGCGGGGTGATCTTGCTGGACCGCGAAGCGATGATCGCCGCCGCCGACCGCGCGGGCGTCTTTCTGTGGATCGTGGAGGAGGGCGCGTTGTGAGACCGAAGATCTATCTTATCGCGGGCGAGCCTTCCGGAGACCGTCTCGGCGGTGCCTTGATCGCAGCCTTGCGCGAGGAGGCCCTTGCCGTCGAGATCATGGGGCTGGGCGGGGTGCAGATGCAGGAGGCCGGGTTGGAGAGCCTGTTCGATATCTCCGAGCTCAGCGTGATGGGGATTGCCGAGGTGCTGCCCCGCCTGCCGCGTCTCCTCCGCCGGATCTCACAGACCACGGCGGATGTGCTGGAACGGGCGCCAGACATTCTGGTGACCATCGACAGCCCCAGCTTCGGCCTGCGCGTGGCCGAGAAGGTGCGCAAGGCCAATCCCGCCATCCGCACCGTGCATTATGTTGCGCCGTCGGTCTGGGCCTGGCGACCGGGTCGAGCGACGCATATGGCGCGGTTTGTCGATCATGTCCTGGCGATCCTGCCCTTCGAGCCGCCCTATATGCAGGCCGCCGGGATGACCTGTGATTTCGTCGGTCATCCGATCGCGAGCCGCACGGCCATCGACCCGGACCTGGTGGCGAAGATGCGCGGGATCTGGGGGATGGGGCCCGAGGACACATTGCTGCTGGTCGGACCCGGCTCTCGCCGCAGCGAGGTCAAACATCTGATGCCGCTTTTTGCCCAGGCGACCGCGCGGCTGGCGACCCGCCATCCCGGCTTGCGCGTCATCATCCCGATGGCGGAGACGGTGCTGGGCGAGGTCGAAAGCGCGGCCAGCAACCTCGCGATCGAGCCTGTTCTGGTGCACCCCTCAGATGGTGAGGAGATGAAGCAGATTGCCTTTGCCGCCGCCGATGCGGCGCTGATCGCCTCGGGAACCATCACGCTGGAGATGGCGGCGGCGAACACGCCGATGGTCGCCTGCTACAAGACCAGCTGGCTGACTGCGGCCATCGTGCGGCGCTTGTTGAAGATCGACACGGCCAATCTGGTCAACCTGACCGTTGGTGAAAAGATCGTGCCGGAGTTGTATCAAGAGATGGCGACGGTCGACGCGGTCGTCTCGGCAACCGGCAAGCTGTTGCGCGACGGGCCTGAGCGGCAGGCGCAGCAGTCCGCGTTTGCGCAGGCGATGGGCGCCCTGGGGCGGGAGGGGACTGCGCCGGCGAAACGGGCGGCGCAGTCGGCTCTGAGACAGCTGGATCGGTAAACGGACCCTTCAGCGATCCTCGACATTGACATAGTCACGCATCGCGGCGCCGGTATAGAGTTGGCGGGGGCGGCCGATCCGCTGCACCGGATCCTCGACCATTTCCTTCCACTGCGCGATCCAGCCAACGGTGCGGCTGAGCGCGAAGATCGGCGTGAACATCGAGGTCGGGAAGCCCATCGCCTCCAGGATGATGCCCGAGTAGAAATCGACATTCGGGTAGAGCTTCTTCTCGATGAAGTACTCATCCTCCAGCGCGACTTTCTCAAGTGCCTGAGCGACTTGCAGGATTTCGTTGTCACCGGTTCCAAGCAGCTCGAGCACCTCGGCCGCCGTCTCCTGCATCACCTTGGCGCGCGGATCGAAGTTCTTGTAGACGCGGTGGCCGAAGCCCATCAGGCGGAAGCTGTCATTCTTGTCCTTGGCCTTCAGGACATATTCGCCGACACGGTCGACCGAGCCAATCTCGCGCAGCATTTCCAGACAGGCCTGATTCGCACCGCCATGGGCCGGGCCCCAGAGGCAGGCGACGCCTGCCGCGATGCAGGCGAACGGGTTGGCCTGGGACGAGCCCGCCAGCCGCACCGTCGAGGTCGAAGCATTCTGCTCGTGATCGGCATGCAGGGTCATGATCCGATCCATCGCCTTGGACAGGACCGGATTGACCACATAATCCTCGCACGGCACCGCAAAGCACATATGCAGGAAGTTCGATGCGTAATCGAGATCGTTCCGCGGATAGATAAACGGCTGTCCGATCGAGTACTTATAGGCCCAGGCGCAGATCGTCGGCAGCTTCGCGACCATCCGGATCGAGGCAACCTCGCGCTGCCAGGGGTCGTGGATATCGGTGCTGTCGTGGTAGAAGGCCGACATCGCACCGACCACGCCGCAGACAATCGCCATCGGATGCGCGTCGCGCCGGAACCCGCGATAGAAGTTCTGCATCTGCTCGTGCAGCATGGTGTGGCGGGTGACCCGCTTCTCGAAATCCTCCATCGCCGCGGCGGTCGGCAGCTCGCCATAGAGGAGCAGGTAGCAGACTTCCAGATAGCTGGCCTTCTCGGCCAACTGATCGATGGGATAGCCGCGGTAGAGCAGTTCTCCCTTGTCGCCATCAATGAATGTGATCTGGCTCTCGCAGCTTCCGGTCGAGGTGAAGCCGGGGTCATAGGTGAACACGTCCAGCTCGGCATAAAGCTTGCGGATATCGACGACCGAGGGGCCCTGGACCCCATCATAGACCGGGAATTCCGTGGTCTTGCCATCGAGCGTAAATGTTGCTGTGCGCGGCGAAGTGTCGGGCATGGTCTCCCTCCTGCTTTCTGCTAAAGGCGTGTCGCAGCGAGGCACCGCGCCACAAGGATCCGTTAAGTCGCGGGGAAGTGACGGGTGTCCTCCAGACGCGCGATCACCTCGTCCCGGCCCAGCGTTGCCATCACGTCAAAGACGCCTGGGCTTACGGCCCGGCCGGTCAGCGCCGAGCGCAACGGCTGGGCAACCTTCCCTAGTTTCATTCCCTCGGAGTCGGCAAAAGACCGAATACTGTCTTCCAGAGTTGACAGTGACCAGTCGCTAACATCTCGCAGCCGCTCAGTCAAATTCGCCAACATAACAATTGTCTCTTTCGTCAGCGCTTTCGCCGCCTTTGCGTCGAAGTCGAGCGGCCTCTGAGCGTAAATATAATACGCCAGATCATAGAGTTCGGGCAAAGTCTTCGCGCGTTCTTTCAGCCCATGCATCGCTTGCAGCAAGCGCGCCCGGTCGGTCTCGCTGAATGCGGGCTTGTTGTGCAGCGCACAATTCTCGGCGAGCGCTTCGACCAGGGCGTGATCTTCTGCCGCGCGCATGTGCTGGCCATTGAGATTCTCCAGCTTGGCGAAGTCGAACCGGGCCGCCGATTTGCCGATCGCCTCCAGCCCAAACCACTCAATCGCCTGATCTGTCGTGAAAAACTCGTCATCGCCGTGGCTCCAGCCAAGACGGGCCAGATAGTTGCGCATCGCCTCGGGCAGGTAGCCCATCTTGGCATATTCCTCGACCCCCAGCGCACCGTGGCGCTTGGACAGCTTTGCGCCATCCGGGCCGTGGATCAGCGGGATATGGGCGAAGACGGGCGGGGTCCAGCCGACAGCCTCAAAGATCAGGGTCTGTCGCGCCGCATTGGTCAGATGGTCGTCGCCTCGTATCACATGGGTCACGCCGATGTCGTGATCGTCGACAACCACTGCCAACATATAGGTCGGCGTGCCGTCCGAGCGGAGCAGGATCAGGTCGTCCAGCGTCTCGGCGGCCCAGGTCACATCGCCTTGCACCGCATCGGCGACCGTGACGTGACCTTCGCGCGGGGCCTTCAAGCGAACGGTGTAGGGGGCGTCAGGATGGTCGTCGCGGTCGCGCCACGGGCTTTGGAACAGGGGCGGCCGACCGGCGGCCTTGGCCTCGTCGCGAAAGGCGTCAATCTCCTCCTTTGTGGCGAAGCACTTATAGGCGGTGCCGCGCGCCAGCATCTCGGCCACAACCTCCGCATGGCGCTCTACACGGCTGAACTGGCTTACAGCCTCGCCATTCCACTCCAGCCCGAGCCAGCGCATCCCCTCAAGGATCGCTTCGGTCGCCTCGGGCGTCGAGCGCGCGCGATCTGTGTCCTCGATCCGCAACACAAAGCGCCCGCCATGGTGCCGCGCGAACAGCCAGTTGAACAGGGCCGTTCGGGCGCCCCCGATATGCAAGAAACCCGTGGGCGAGGGGGCAAAACGGGTGACGACGGGCGAAGCGGTCATGGTCGGTCTCTTTGACTTTGCCCGCGCATCGTGCACAGCTTTGAGTTGATCGAGGGCGCGGGAAACAGGGGTCGAGCGCTTTATGGAACAGGCAATCGCAGGGCGCAAGCTGCCAGTCACGCAGGCGCGGCGCTGGGATTGGCAGCGTCTTTGGATTGCCGAGATCCGGCGTGCGATCCTGTGGGTTCCGGTCGGCCTCGGCCTCGGCATCTGGCTCTATTTCAGTCTGTTGGACGAGCCTGACCCGTTGTGGTGTCTGGCGGTTTTGCCGCCGCTGGTGATGCTGTTGACAGGGTGGGCGCATCGCGAGCTCTGGCGGCTGGTGGTTGCCCTCGCGCTGCTCAGCCTCACGCTGGGGTTCTCGGCAGCGTTGTGGCAGGCGCATCGGGTTGCGGCGCCGGTCTTGCCTGGGCCGATCGACGAGACGGTCGAGGGAAGGGTGATCGCGGTCGACCGCTCCCAATCCGGGTCGCCGCGCGTGCTGCTCGATCAGGTCGAGATCTACGGGCTCGGCGCGGCCCGGATCCCGGATCGTGTGCGGGTCACGCTGCGCGCCGAGGATACGGCCCCGCTGCCCGGGCAAATGATGCGGGTCTATGCCCGTCTCTCGCCCCTCTCCGGCCCGCTGGAGCCGGGCGGCTTCGATTTTCGGCGCCAGGCGTTCTTCAAGGGCCTCGGTGCCGTCGGGTTCGCGCGCGGGATTGTCGTGCCGCTCGGCACGGGTCCGACCAGCGGCTTTCTGGACGGGGCTCAGATTTGGTTGGAGCATCAGCGGCTTGCGCTGTCGCGGGGGCTGGTCGAGCGTCTCCCCGGCCCATCCGGAGCCTTCGCCGCCGCGATCATCGTCGGGGATCGATCGCATATTGATGAGAGCGATGCCGAAGCTTTGCGGGCCGCTAATCTCTCCCATCTCCTCGCTATCTCCGGCTTGCATATGGGCATTCTGACGGGGTTGATCTTTGTCTCGGTGCGGATCGGGCTGGCGGCGCTGCCGATGCTCTCGCTTTACATGTCGACCAAGAAGCTGGCGGCGGTGGCGGCCCTGCTGGCCGGGGCTGCCTATCTTGCCGTGAGTGGTGGCACGGTCGCGACTCAACGCGCGTTCATCATGGTCGCAGTCGCGCTTGCGGCGGTTCAACTCGATCGGCCGGCCCTGACCCTGCGGGCCTTGGCGGTGGCGGCGGTGCTGATCCTGTTGATCCGGCCGATCAGCCTTCTCGAAGCCGGGTTTCAGATGAGCTTCGCCGCCACCACCGCCCTGGTCGCGGGCTTTGAGGCGCTGAGAGACGCGCGGCGGGCGCGGGAGCGCGATCGGCGGCCACAGGGCTTGGTGGCTCGGATCTTCTGGGCGCTGCTGCTCTATGGCGGAGGCTTGGTGATGACCTCGCTGCTTGCGGGGCTGGCAACAGCGCCCTTTGCAGCGTTCCACTTCAACCGGATGGCGCCTTATGGTCTGCC
>JBCBIS010000026.1:0-29715 GCA_038524325.1 Pseudomonadota bacterium | reverse complement strand
GATGGCGCGGTGCGCTTCGACGATCCGGATCTGGCGATTGACTGGGGGATCGACCCGGCCGAGGCGGTTCTCAGCGACAAGGACGCCAAGGCCCCCTGGTTCCGCGATTTCGACAGCCCGTTCGAGTAAGTCATGAAGATCCTCGTCACAGGTGGGGCAGGCTTTATCGGCTCGGCCGTGGTGCGCCGGGCAATTGGCGATGGCCATCAGGTAGTCAATCTCGACAAGCTGACCTATGCGGCCAACCTGGACAATCTGGCCGGTGTGACGGACAGCCCGGCTTATGCGTTCGAGCAGGCCTGCATCACCGATGCCGCCGCTCTGACCCGGATCTTCGACACGCACCGGCCCGACGCCGTGATGCATCTGGCCGCCGAGAGCCATGTCGACCGCTCGATCGATGGGCCGGGGGAGTTCATCCAGACCAATCTGGTCGGCACCTTCCGCCTGCTCGAAGCCGCCCGCACCTATTGGCAGGGGCGGGAGATGCGGGCCGAGTTCCGCTTCCACCACATCTCGACCGACGAGGTCTATGGCACGCTGGGTGAGGAGGGGTTTTTCACCGAGGAGACGCCCTACTCACCCAACTCTCCCTATTCCGCATCCAAGGCCGGCTCTGACCATCTGGTCCGTGCCTGGGGCGAGACCTATGGCCTGCCGGTGGTGGTGACAAACTGCTCGAACAATTACGGGCCCTATCACTTCCCCGAAAAGCTGATCCCCGTGGTGATCCTGAAGGCGCTGGCGGGCCAGCCGATCCCGGTCTATGGCACGGGCGAGAATGTCCGCGACTGGCTTTATGTCGAGGATCATGCCGTCGCGCTGCTCAAGGTGCTGACCGAGGGGAAGCTGGGCGAGACCTATAATATTGGCGGCAATAACGAGGCGCAGAACATCCATATCGTCCGCACCATTTGCGGGATCCTGGACGAGATGCAGCCCGAGAACGCACCCCATGACCGGCTGATCACCTTCGTGACCGACCGACCCGGCCATGATTTCCGCTATGCCATCGATGCCTCGAAGATCCGCGACGAGCTGGGCTGGGAGCCCTCGGTAACACTGGAGCAGGGGCTGCGGCTGACGGTGCAATGGTATCTCGACAACGCGCCCTGGTGGCAGGCGATCCAGCAGCGCCAGGGGGTCGGCCAGCGCCTCGGGCTCGAGACACAGAAAGCCGCGCCATGAAGATCCTGATGTTTGGCAAGACCGGCCAAGTGGCGACCGAGATCCTGCGCCGGGCCGAGGGGGTCGAGGCGCTTGGCCGCGATCAGGCCGATCTGACCGACCCCGAGGCCTGCCGCGCCGCGGTTGCCGCCACCGATGCGGATGTCATCCTCAACGCCGCCGCTTATACTGCGGTGGACAATGCCGAGGATGACGAGGCAACCGCGCAGAAAGTCAATGCCGAGGCCCCGACTGCTATGGCCGAAGCGGCGTCGGCACGCGGCCTGCCGTTTCTCCATATCTCCACCGATTATGTCTTCGATGGCGCGGGCAGCGAGCCCTGGGCCGAGGACGCGCCGACCGCCCCGCTCGGCGCCTATGGCCGGACCAAGCTGGCGGGGGAGCGAGGCGTGACGGCGGCGGCCGGGCCGCATGTGATCCTGCGCACCGCCTGGGTGCACGCGGCGCATGGCGGCAATTTCCTCCGCACCATGCTCAGGCTGGCGGATCGCGAGCGGCTGACCATCGTTGCGGACCAGCATGGCGGCCCCACGGCAGCGGGCGATATCGCGGAGGCCTTGCTGACCATCGCCCGGGCGTTTCACGCGGGCAACGGCGCCAGCGGGATCTATCATTTCTGCGGCGCGCCCGCAGTCTCCTGGCACGGCTTCGCGACCGAGATCTTCGCGATGTCCAAGGGGCCGAGCCCGGATTGCGTGGCGATCCCCTCCTCCGACTATCCCACCAAAGCCGCCCGGCCCGGTAATTCGGTGCTGGATTGCGGGAAGATCGCGCGCGATTACGGGATCGCACAGCCGGATTGGCGGGTCTCGCTGCGTGAGATCTTGACGGAACTCGAGGGGGCCCGATGAACGCGACCACATCCACCACGGGGCGCAAGGGGATCATCCTGGCGGGCGGTTCGGGCACGCGGCTCTACCCGATCACGCGGGCGGTCTCGAAACAGCTGCTGCCGGTCTATGACAAGCCGATGATCCACTACCCACTGACCGTGCTGATGCTGACCGGCATCCGCGAGATCGCGATCATCACCACGCCCGAGGACCAGGCACAGTTCCAGCGTCTGTTCGGAGATGGCAGTCAGCTGGGCCTGAGCATCGAGTGGATCGTGCAACCTTCGCCCGACGGGCTGGCGCAGGCCTATATCCTGGCCGAAGCGTTCCTCGACAACAGCCCCTCGGCGATGATCCTGGGCGACAATATCTTTTATGGCCATGGGCTGCCCGAGATGCTGGGCAGGGCCAATCAGATGGCGGGCGGCGGCACGGTCTTCGGCTATCAGGTGGCCGATCCCGAGCGCTATGGCGTGGTCGAGTTCGACGCCGATGGCCGGGCCGTCTCGGTCGAGGAAAAGCCCAAACAGCCGAAATCGGATTATGCCGTCACCGGGCTTTACTTTTTCGACGGCCGCGCGCCGGAAATGGCGAAGAAGGTCACTCCTTCGGCCCGCGGCGAGTTGGAGATCACCTCGCTTGTCGAGATGTATATGAACGAGGGCACCCTTTCGGTCGAGCTGATGGGAAGGGGTTTTGCCTGGCTCGACACCGGCACCCATGACAGCTTGATCGAGGCGGGCGAGTTCGTGCGCACCATCGAAAAGCGCCAAGGTTTGAAGATTGGCTGCCCCGAGGAAGTTGCCTTTCGCATGGGCTTTATTGACCGCGATGCGGTGCTGGAACTGGCCAAGCCCCTGATGAAGAACGGCTATGGCCAGCATCTGGTGAAGATCGCCGGGTGATGCGATAATGCCCTCGGGGGACGGCGCAGACGAAGCTGGAGAACGGATATGTCCAAACGCAAGGTGCTGATCACAGGCGGCGCCGGGTTTATCGGGTCGTGGCTGACCGATCTGATCCGGGCGGACTGCGAGGTGGTGCTGTTCGACAACCTCCACCCGCAGGTCCATGGCACCGATCCGGGCAAGAGCCGCGCCGAGGCGATGGCCCGCGCGGACCGTCTGATCGAAGGCGATGTGGGCGACAAGGACGCGGTCGAGAAGGCGATTGCCGAGACGGATCCGGAGGTGATTTTCCACCTCGCTGCCGAGACCGGCACTGGGCAGAGCTATGACGAGCCGACCCGCTATAACCATGTGAACGTTATCGGCACCACGCATCTGGTCGAGGCGATCCGCGCCCATGGTCCGAATGTCCGCCGGGTGGTGGTGGCCGGTTCCCGCTCGGTCTATGGCGAGGGGGCATGCCGCGATGCTGCGGGCCATGTGGTCACCGCCCCGCCGCGGGATATGGGTCGGATGAAGGCCGCCGATTTCGGTCTCTATTGCGAGGCGGGAAAACCGCTGACCCCGATCGCGACACCCGAGAACATCCGGCTGATGCCGGCCTCGGTCTATGCCTCCTCGAAGCTGATGCAGGAATATCTGATCGAACAGTGTTTCCAGGGCACCGATGTCGAAGTCTCGATCCTGCGATTGCAGAATGTCTATGGCCCGGGGCAATCGCTTAAGAACCCCTATACCGGCGTGATCTCGATCATGAGCCAGCAAATCGAACAGGGAAAGCGCCTGAACGTCTATGAGGACGGGCAGATCGTGAGGGACTTCGTCTTCGTGGACGATGTGGCGCGGGCCTTTGCCCTGGCCGGCCTGGGCGAGACCCCGACCCATGGACCGGTCAATATCGGTCATGGCCAGCCTACCACGATCCTGGAAATGGCGGAGGAGTTGCTGCGTCTTTATGGGCGCGACCCGTCGGAGCGGGACATCTCGGGCCACTTCCGCGCGGGGGATGTGCGCTATGCCGTGGGCGATATCAATCGTGCGCGGACGGTTCTGGGCTTTGAGCCTCAGGTCGGGTTTGCCCAGGGGCTTGCGCGTTTCTTTGATTGGGCCCGCGCGGCCTGACACAACCGGACCGCGATGTCAGCAGGGATGCAATCTCGGAGAAACTGCGTTATGGGGCGCCAATTGCCCCGTGACAGGGCCTTAGGCGCGACCGGCAGGGCAGGACGACAGGAGCAGTGCGTCGGATGAAACGGCTTGGGATCTTCACCACCTTCGGCACCACGGAGTTGCAGGTCGGCTCAGACTATGTCCTGACGCTTCTGGAGGGGATGCGCCCGCATCTGGACTACCTGATCGTGGTGACCGACATCACGCCCGAGCAGGAGAACTATGACCAGGTGAACGCCATTGCCGACCATCTGGTGCGCACCGGGCAAAGCCGGATCGGCTCGATCCTCGAGGGGCATCAGGCGGCGTTGACGTCGATCGGGCGAGAGAACCTGACGGCCTATGACGAGGTCATCCTGTTCGACTCGACCAATTTCGGCCCGGTGCGCCCCTTCGCACCGCTCTTCGAGGAAATGGGTCAGCGCGACTGCGATCTCTGGTCCTTGCACCACACCCGCCCCAGCCTGGACCCACGCATCGCCGAACGGTTTACCGCGCCACTGCTGCCGAAAATGGAGTTCATCGCGTTCCGCAAATCCTGCATCGCGGATCCGCTGTTCTTCGAGTTTTGGGAGAACGCAAAGCCGAAGGCGAACTTCTTCGACAACCTTGTCGAGAACGACATGACCTTCTTCCAGGGCCTCGCGGATCGCGGCCTTAACGTGGAATACGCGCTCGACCCGGAAGAGACCAAGACCGCCGATCCGGCGATGATGGAGATCCTGACGCTGCTGGATCTCGGCGCGCCGGTTGTCGCCCGAAACGCCTTCACCCTCGACCCCATCGTCTCTGAGATGCAGGCAATGGACGGCCGGCGGGTGATGGATTGGCTCGAGGCGAATACGGATTTCGATACCAAGCTGATCTGGGATGCGTTGATCGACCGGTATCCTCTGCGCACCCTCCACACCAATCTAGAAGAGGTGCGGGTGATCGAAGACCGGCCCGCGGACGCCGAGAAGACCGCCTGGGGCTTTGGCCGGATCGCCGTCTTCGCCCATATCTTCTATGCGGAGATGACGGATGAATTCGTCGAGCGGGTGCTGCTTATCCCGGGCGATCCTGACTTCTACGCCACCACCAGCCAGATCGAACACAAGCTGGAGATCGAACGACGCGTCCGCGAGCTGGGCTTCGAGGGCTATCTCGAGGTGCGGGTGGTCGAGCAGAACCGCGGGCGCGACATGTCCTCGCTGTTCATCAGCTTCCGCGACGTGGCGCTCAGCGGCGAATACGGGTTGTGTCTGAGGCTGCACTCGAAACGGACCCCGCAGATGAGCGCTCAGATCGGCGCGTCGTTCAAGGATCACCTGCTGGACAATCTGGTGCCTTCGACTGGATATCTTCACCGCCTGTTCGATCTGCTGGAGCAGACGCCGAATGTCGGCATCGTCATCCCGCCGACCATCCATATCGCCTATGGCACGCTCGGCCATTCCTGGTTCGCCAACCGTCCCGGCCTCGAGAAACTGGCGACCGAGATGGGGCTGACCGTCCCCTTCGACAGCCACACGCCCGTCGCCGCCTATGGCACCATGTATTGGTTCCGCCCCGAAGCCCTGCGCAGGATGTTCGAACACAAGTGGAAATGGGAGGAGTTCAATCCCGAACCGCACCACGTCGATGGCGGGCTGGCCCATATTCAGGAGCGGCTGATCTGCTATTGCGCACAGCAGGACAAGTTCCGCACGCTTTCGGTCATGAATCCGACCGCCGCGGCGCGGAATTATGTGAAGCTGGAATACAAGCACCAGTTGCTCGCCAGCTTCTATCCCTCGGGCGATATCCGGCGCATCGTCAAGCTGGCGGAGGACGAGCGGCGCGGGCGCCTGCCCTTCCCCTCGCGCGCGCGCTTCTTCGCCTGGGTCGCCAGCAGCTATGACGCCACCCGCGCGAGCTGGCCTTGGTTTTGGCGGACCTTCCAGCCGGTTTCGAAATGGGCATGGCCCTATATGCGCTCGGTGATCGAGCGCGCGCGGGTCTGAGGAGAGCCGGGATCATGCCCGCTCAGAACAATTGACCTCACCGCCCCAAATGATAACGACAGGGCAGTATCGGATCTGACCGCCCAAGCAAACGCTCCGACACGGCACCGATGGCCTAGCACTGCGACAAGGAAGCGCCATGTTCACCAAGAGAAAAGCCCCCGAACCCGCGCCCGCCCCAACGGGTGAGATCGCAAATCCGCCGGGGTCGCTCTGCGTCGGGCTCTACTCGTTTCCGAAATGCGGCAACACCTGGCTCCGGGCGATCATTGCGGCGGCGACCAAGGTGCCCCAGGGACCGGGAATGCTGCATAAATACGTGACGGACATGCATTACTCGCGGGTGATCGCGAACCCGTGGGAGTATGGCGGCACCGATTGGTACTTCTATAAATCGCACCACAAGGCGATCGTGACCGAGCATAAGGAGCAGGTCTTCCGAACCGACAAGGTGGTCTATATCTTCCGCAACCCGCTGGATGTGTTCCTCTCCTATGTGAACTTCGTCTCGAAAAACGTCGCCGGCACCCAGCATAAGCGGCAGTTGGATTTCGAGATCAGCCGGGTCGAAGATCTGACACCCGCGCAGATGGAGAAGCTGTTCTCGCGCTGGGTCGCCCATGCCACGCTGTTCCCGCAGAACAAACTCTACGGCTCGTATTTCGACAATGTCCGCAACTTCATGGAGATGCGCGACCGCGGCGAGCCGGTGCATGTGATCCGCTATGAGGATCTGAAGGACAATTTCGCCGACACTGTCGGCCCGATGCTGGAGTTCATCGGCATCCAGGACGCGGATATGGAGGCGGTCTTCGCCGATGCGGACAAGCGGACCGCCAAGGACGGGAAGTTCTTCTGGAAACGCGCGGCAAAGAATTACGAGACCTATCTGAGCTCCGACCAGATCTCGCGTTTCGCCAAGGTCTATGCCGAGGAACTGAAACCGCTCGGCTATACCTACGACTGATCCAGCCGCGCGCGCAGGGCGGTCAGGGTCTTCCAGGCCGCGTCACCCCGGGGCGCGGTGGGGCTTTGCCACAGATTGGCCTGGCTCTCGAGGATCAACCCATCGTCGAGCACGCGCAAATGGTTGGCGCGCAGCGTCGTGCCGGTGGTGGTGATGTCCGAGATTGCCTCGCAGGTCCGGTTTGCGGGGCCCGCCTCGGTGGCGCCCTGACTGTCGACCAGTCGGTAATCGGCAATGCCGTGCTGGCGGAAGAAGCCCCGGGTGAGGACATGATATTTGGTGGCGATGCGCAGCGCCATGCCGTGGGTCTCGCGGAAATCGGCGCAGGCGGCGTCGAGGTCGCTCATCGTCTCGACATCCACCCAGAAGGCGGGCACCGCGATCACCAGATCCGCCTGGCCGAAACCCATTCTGGCGAGGCTCTCGATCCCTGCCTGTGCCACCCGTTCGCGGATCAGGTCCTCGCCGGTCACCCCCAGATGGATGCGACCGGCGGCCAGTTCGCGCGGGATCTCGCCGGCCGAGAGCATCACCACCTCCAGCCCCGGCAAGCCCCGCGCCTCGGCCCGGTATTCCCGCTCGGCCCCGGCCTGGGCGATCTCGATCCCGCGCGCCGCGAACCAGGCGATCGTGTCGGCCATCAAGCGGCCCTTCGAGGGAAGGCCCAGGGTCAGCGTCATGCCCGCCCCCTTATGGCCGCCTGCACCGCCTCGGGCCGGATCATCGCGCCAACCGCCGGGATTGGCCGTACAGCCCCCAGCCGGGCGGTGATGCTGTCATAGCGCCCGCCCCCGGCCAGCGGCGGATGGCTGGCCCCGTCCTCGGCCAGAACCTCGAAGACGAACCCGTCATAATATTCCAGGTTGCGCCCGAAGCTCGCATCGAAGGACAGCTTCTCCGGCGTCAGGCCGCGGCTCGCCATGGCCTGCATCCGCGACTCGAAGCGGTCGAGCACGGGGGAGAGCGCCACACCCGCCGCCGCCGCAATTTCGCGCAGCCGCTGCAAGGCTTCTGCCATCGGCGCCTTGACGGCCAGGACCGCCGAGATCAGATCGGCCTGCTCGCCTGGCATCGGCGCCTCGGCCGCGGTCGCGGCCAGCCGCTCGGCCCGCGCAGTCACCTCGGCCAGCGAGCGGCGCCCCACCGGCTCGCCCGCCGCCATCGCCAACTCCGCAACCCGGCCCGTGCGCACCGATTGCAACAGGCGGGAGCGGGTGTCGGACGGTGCCTCCGGTGGGCGCGAGAAGCGCTGGATCAGCCGCTGGAAGCGCTGCGGGCGCCAGAGATGGCGGCGAAGCTGCCCGGCCCGATGCTCTGGCAGTTCCAGCGCATCGAGCAGGCCGAAAATGATGCTCAGATCCCCGGTCGTCACATGCCGCGCAGGGGCGGAGAGGGCATCGAGCCCGTGGAGCGTCAGGGCAAAGACATGGGCATCGGCGGCGGCGCGGTCCTCGGCCCCGAAATCTTCGAGCCCGGCCTGGACATATTCCACCGCCCGTCCGCTGCCCGGCTCCTGCCGGCGGAAGACGGGGCCGTGATAGGCATACCCGCGCGCCCGCTCCCACCCGCCATCGCCATGGGCCAGCGCCACGGGCACGGTGAAATCGGGGCGGAGGCAAAGCTCGCCCCCCTGCTCGGGGTCGTTGAACAGAAATGCGCGCGCCCGGACATCCTCGCCATAGAGCTCCAACAGCGTCTCGGCGGGGAAAAGATGCGCCGGCTCGACCGGGGCGTATCCCGCATCCGAGAAGATGCGGGCCAGGGTCGCCAGCATCCCCTCGATCTCCGCCAGCGCATCCTCGGTCAGGAGCGGGCGGATCATGTCTGCTGGCGCTCCAGCATCGCGCGGATTTCGGCCACCAGATCGGTGCGGGCGATGGTGACCTGCGCGGGTTGCGAGACCCACTCCTCGCGCGTCTCGATCTCGGCCGCCAGGCGCGCGCCAAGGGCGAGGTCCTTCAGTGTGACCTGCCCCGCCGCGCGCTCATCACCGCCCTCGATGACGGCGATGGGGGCGGCCCGCTTGTCGGCATATTTGAGCTGCTTGGCCATATTGCCGCCGCCGAGGAAGACCTCGGCCCGGATGCCGGCGTTGCGCAGTTCGGCACACATGGTCTGATAGGCCGCCATCTCAGCCTTATCCATGGCCAGGATAACAACCGGCCCGGCGCTCTCGCCCAGCCCGGCGCGCCCGGTCTCGCGCAGCGCGGCCAGCAGCCGGTCGACCCCGATGGAGATGCCCGTGGCCGGCACGGCCTGCCCCGTGAAGCGCTTGACCAGATCGTCATATCGCCCGCCACCGGCCACCGAGCCGAATTGCCGCCGGTTCCCGTCCTCATCGGTGATCTCGAAGGTCAGCTCAGCCTCGAACACCGGCCCGGTGTAATAGCCGAGGCCTCGGACGACCGAGGGGTCGATGACGGCTCGAGCGGCATAGCCCTGGGCATCCATCAGCGCCGCCATGGTCTCGAGCTCCGCAACCCCTTCAGCGCCGGTGGCGGAGCCGCCGACCAGCTCTGACAGCCGCGCGCAGGTCTCGGCCCCGGTGGCGCGGCCAGCGGTGACGAAGCCCATGACAAGATCAGCCTGCTCGGCCGACAGCCCGGCGCCTTTGGTGAAATCGCCCGACTCGTCCTTGCGGCCGGTGCCGAGAAGGGCGCGGACCCCACCCTCTCCCAGCCGGTCCAGCTTGTCGATGGCGCGCAGGACTATGCCGCGTTCCCGGGCCATGTCCTCGGGCGCATCGGGGCGGAGGAGTCCCGCCGCCTCCATCACCCCGTTCAGCACTTTGCGGTTGTTGATCCGGATGATGACATCGTCCTGGCTGATCCCCACGGCCTCCAGCGCATCGGCCAGCATCATGCAGATCTCGGCATCGGCAGCCACGGTGGGGGTGCCGACCGTGTCGGCATCGCATTGATAGAATTGACGATAGCGGCCGGGCCCAGGTTTCTCGTTGCGCCAGACGGGGCCGACGGCATAACGGCGATAGGGGCTGGGCAACGCCTCGCGATGTTGCGCCACCACCCGCGCCAGCGGAGCTGTGAGATCATAGCGCAGCGCCAGCCAGGTCTCGTCCTCGTCCTGCCAGCCGAAGACGCCCTCGTTCGGGCGGTCGACATCGGGGAGGAATTTGCCCAGGGCCTCGACCGTCTCGACGGCCGAGGTCTCGAGCGGGTCGAAGCCATAGGCGTGATAGACCTCGCAGATACGGGCCAGCATGGCGGCGCGCTCGGTGACTTCGGCACCGAAATAGTCGCGGAAACCGCGGGGCGTGGTGGCCTTGGGCCGCGGGGCCTTCTTGATCTTCTTCGCCATGGGATCTGCCGTCTGGTCGCGTTGCCGGGTGCCTAGCGGATCACGGAGGGCTGGGCAAGTGGCGCCGGCCCATCAGGGCCGAACCCACACCTAGGGCGGCGCGTTGGTCGGCTGAGTGGTTTGACCTCTTGTGGGCGGCTAGCTGCCGGCGGTCAGCGGCGCGGTCAGGCGTTTCAGGCAGGCAATGGTGCTGAGCGCCGTGATCTTGCCCGTGCGAGGGTTTTCTTCCGAGGGGATGTTGCGGATCGTCATCTCCGCCTCGCCACTGTCCGAGCGGATGCGGACCGATTGCATGTTGCGGTTGATGCCGGGGTCGGCCCAGACCTCGACCGTCGTGCGCTCCGGCCCGAAGCCGGCCAGCGAAAGGGCCGCAGCCACGTTTACATTGGCGGGAAAGCCCTTCGCCGCCTCCCGCGCCGTGCCCTGGAAGACGCGGGTCGGTTCGGTCAGGGCCAGGACGTCGATCTGGTTCTCGACCAGATGCGGGGCGCCTTCGAGCCCGTTGGGCGGTTTGCGGGTCTCCAGCGTCACCTCGTGGATCTCGCCGACCGCCATGGCGCGGATTGTGTCGAGGCCGATAATCGCTCCGGTGGGGACGATGATCTGCGCGCCGGTCTCGGCGGCCCGGTCCACCAGATCCATATGGTCCAGTAGGGCGCCGACCGAGAGGGGGACAAAGATCCGCCCCGCCTCGACCGCTGACCGGGCGAGTGGTGCGAAGATTGCCTTGGGCGCGCATTCGACGATGATATCGGCCTCGGCAGCCAACGCCTCGGCGCTGACCACCTTGGGCACTGCCTGGAAATCGGCGACCCGCTCGGCGGCCCTTGCCTGATCGCGGGCCGACACCGCGGTCAGGGTCATGCCCGCAATCTCGCCCGCATCGAGGCCGCGGGCCAGGCGCATTCCGATGGCGCCGAGCCCGGCGATGGCGACGGTGTAGGGCATGGAGGCCTCCCCTCAGAGACTGCGGATGATCATATAGGCGCCGACCACGATCAGCGCGATGAAGAAGATGCGGCGGAACCCGCCCTCGGACAGCCGGCCACGCAGCCGCTTGCCAATCGCGAGCCCGGCGAAGACCGGGACAAGGCCCATGGCCGAGAGGATGGCATGCTCGCGCGTCACCAGCGCGTTCGAGGTCATGGCGGCCGAGAGTGACACGGTCAGGGTGATAAACGTGATCCCCAGCGCCTGGACGAACTGATCGCGCGGCAGGCGCAGCGCTTCGAGGTAAAGAATGCCCGGCACGATGAAGATGCCGGTCATGCCGCAAAGAACCCCACCCGACCCGCCGGCCAGCGGCGCCATCCAGCCTTCTCGTGGGCCAGGGGCAGGCAGGCGCGGGGCGCTCAGCGCATAGGCGGAATAGGCAATCAGCAGGACCCCGAGGAGGACCGCCATCACCTCCGAGCGCACCCCCGCCATGATCGTCACCCCCGCGCCAATCCCGATGGCCGCCGCCAGCAGGAAGGGCCAGAGCCGGGCCAGGAGCGGGCGAAAGAACGGGCCGTCACTCGCCTGCCAGATATTGGTGAGAACCCCGGGGATCAGGAAGATCGCCAAGGCATCTCGCAAGGGCATCACCAGAGCCAGCGAGGCCAGCACCACCACCGGCAGCCCGAGGCCGAGCGAGCCCTTCACCAGCCCGCCAACGAAGAAAGTGGCGAGCACCAGGACAATGATCTCAGGGCTCAGCACCCCTTCAGGCCGGGCGGGGGGAGAGGGCGCGCCAAGTCAGCCAACCGGCGGCGAGCAGCGCCACCCCGGCCAGCACCGGGCGGACCGCGCCCCCCATCAGTACCAGCGGCAGGGCGGCGCAGGCCAGCATCGCGGGCGCATAGAACCGCGTCCACGCCTTGCCCTTCTCGCGCTGTGCCTGGAAATAGGGAAAGGCCGCCGAGAAAACCGCAATGATGAAAAAGAACATCGCCCAGGGGCGGGTCACGAACAGGGTGATGTCGGTGTCGATGGCCAGGGCGCGCGAAAGGTTGAGCTCCGCCACATTGCCCAACACCACGCCCAGGATCATCGGCGCCAGCGGAAAGCCCAACTGCCGCATGAAGAAGCCCAGCAGGCCGAACCAGAACAGCGTCCAGAGATCGTCGGTCGAATTGTTCAGCGAGAACACCCCGATGGTCGCGAAGGCCAGGATCACCGCGGCCAGCATGTACATCCGGATGCGGGTGACGAGGACAAAGACCCGCAGCATGCCGGATTGCAGCCCCAGCATGATGAAATTCGCTGCGAAAAAGGCGACGAAAATGGAATAGGCCAGCACCGGTTGCTCAGCGATAAAGGTCGGCCCCGGCACGATGTCATGAATCAGCAGGGCACCGAGCAGAACGGCGGCAGTCACATCTCCCGGAATGCCCAGCGCCATCAAAGGGGTGAGCGAACCGCCCTCGACCGCGTTGTTCGAGGTCTCGGGCGCGATGATGCCCTCGGGATTGCCCTCTCCGAAGCTTTCGGGCTCCTTCGAGGCTTTTTTCGCCTGATCATACGCGAGGATGTTGGCGATCGAGCCCCCGGCCCCCGGCAGAATGCCGGTGAACATGCCGATCAGGGCCGAGCGGATGACGACGACCCAGCGTTTCAAAAGCTCGCGGATCGCCCGGCCATGCTCGATCCGAATGCGCACATCGCCCTGATGCGAGAGGGATTGGCGCGCCTTCACCGGGTCGCGCACATCCGAGAGCAGCTGGCTGAAGGCGAACAGCCCGATCAGAACCGCGATGAAGTTGAACCCGGTCAGCAAATAGTCCGAGCCGAAATCGAACCGCCCGACACCGACCGCCTCGTCCTCGCCAACGGTGCGGGCGAGCAGGCCGATGGCGCCGGCGATCAGGCCCTTGATCAAGTTTTCTCCGGCCAGCGAGGCGGTGACCGTCAGGGCGAAGATCACCAGCATGAAAAAGTCCCACGGCTGGAACTCGAGCCCGATCTGCGCCAGTTGCGGGGCGAACAGCACCAGCAGAACCGCCGAGATCATTCCGCCGCAAAACGACGACCAGACGCCGAGGCCGAGGGCGAAACCCGGCTCGCCCTTGCGGGCCATCGGGAACCCGTCGAACGTGGTCGCCACCGAGGAAGGCGTGCCGGGGATGCCGGTCAGGATCCCGGCCATCAACCCGCCGGAGAGACCACCGACCAGCACCGAGATCATCGTCGCCAGCCCCTGCGCCGGGGGCATGGCGAAGGTGAAGGGCAGCGTCAGGACCACGGCCATGGCGATGGTGAAACCGGGGATCGACCCGGCCAGCAGCCCCGCCGAGGTGCCAATGATCATGAAGAGCAGGGTCTCGAGCGTCGCGATCTCGGCCAGCGCCAGCGCCAGATTGTCCCACACCATGGCTCAGATCCCCGTCAGACTGCCGGTCGGCAACAAAACGCCCAGGGCATAGGTGAAGAGCGCCCACATCCCGCCGACAGAGACCAGGGCAAGGGCGAGATGGATCGGCGTGCGCCCTATCCCGCCTAGCGCCGTGAGCAGCAGAAAGACAAAGGCCATCGCCCCGATCAGCATGCCGATATAGGGCAGCGCCAGCAGATAGCCGAGAAACAGCGCAAAGACCCAGAGGACGTTGCGCCAATGCGCAACGAAGGCCCGGGCGCCCTTTGGCCCGTCCGGTGCCGGCTCGTCCGCGCCGCTGCGTAAGGACTGGATCAGATAGATCACGCCCATTGCCAGGATCGCGCCCAGGATCACACGGGGCCAGGCCGCGGGCGAGAGCTGGCCGTAATCCGGCTCGCGAATGTCGAAGCTGGCGACCATCAGCCCGCCGGCAATCAGCAAAAGGGCGATGGCGACCCAGGCGTCTCGATTGAGGGACATGGTGGGAGGGCGCCGCGATCAGACCTCGGCGCCCGTTCCTCTTACTTTTTGTACATGCCGATTTCGATGGCGACAGCCTCGTAGTCGGCATAGAGCGCATCGGCCCAGGACCGGAAATCCGCCGGGCCCATATAGCGCAGGCCCGTTCCCTTGGCATCCATCTGCGCCTTCAGGTCGGGGTTCTCGGCGGCGGCCTGGAACACCCCGGCCCAATAGTCGACAGCCTCCTGCGGCGTGCCCTTGGGCACCACGATGCCCCGCTCGAGCGCTGCGGTCATGTCGACGCCCAGTTCCTTCAGGGTCGGCAGGTCGGGCAGTTGCGGCGCCCGCTCGTCCGCGGCGATGGCGAAGGCCTGCAGCGCCCCGCTCTCCAGATGTTTCGAACCCGAGGCGACGTTCAACGCGCCGGTGTCGATGGCGCCCGAGAGCAGCGCCGTCATACGCTCGGCGGTGCCGTCATAGGGGACATAGGAGAACTCGACGCCCATCTTCTTGCCCAGCAGCAGATAGAGGAAATGCGAGGTCGAGCCGAAAGTGGTGCCGGCCTTGATCCCTTCCGGGTTTGCCTTGGCGAAGGCCGCGAACTCTTCGAAGTTCTTATAGGGCACATCGGTCGCGGCACCGATGATATCCGGCGTCACGGTCAGGTTCGCCACGGTGTCGAACCCGTCATAGTGATAGTCGATCCGCCCGTTCAGATAGCTGGTGATCGCCGATTGGTGGATGGCGAACAGGGTGCAGCCATCGGCCTTGGCCTTGGCCGCCTGCTTGGCGCCCTTGTTGCCGCCCTGACCGGGAACCGAGACGACCTTGATCTTGGTCGGCACATCCATCTCGGCAATGGTCTTCTCGAAGACCGAGAAGATGACATGCGTGCCGCCGCCGGCCTTCCACGGCACGATCAAGGTGGCGGTGTCGCAGGCGAGATCCGCGGCCTGCGCCGGGCCCGATGCCGAAACGGACATGCCGAGGGCAAGAGCCAGCCCTCCGGCAGCAGCGAGAACATTTTTCATCGTGACACTCCCATGAGATTTGCGCCCCTGAACAGGACGGTTCATTTGCGCGCCGCCTTCGGCGGTGCTAAATCGAAGCTCAGCCGGCCTCGTGTTCCTCCCCGACTATAACGCCCCCGCGCCAGCCGGCAAGGACCGGGGCGACCTTACGGAAAGGCTGACGATGCGCGATCTCGAACTTCCGGGCCGCTCTCCCGCCCATGGCATGACGGCAATGGCGGCGACGAGCCATACGCTCTCGACCGAGACGGCGATCGCGATCCTGCGCCAGGGCGGCAATGCGATGGACGCGGCCATCGCCGCCTGCGCGGTGCAATGCGTGGTCGAGCCGGGATCGACCGGGATCGGCGGCGATTGCTTTTGCCTCTATGCACCGGCGGGCAGCGGGCAGCCGGTGGCCTTCAACGGCTCGGGCAAAGCGCCGACAGGGGCCACTTGTGCCCATTATGCCGCCGAGAGGATCACGGAACTGCCTCGGCAGAGCCCGCATTCGGTCGTGGTCCCCGGCGCCTGCGATGCCTGGTGCCAGCTCAGCGCCGATCATGGGAAACTGCCCCTGAAAGACGTGCTGGCCCCGGCGATCGGTTATGCGCGCGACGGCTATCCCGTCTCCTCGCGGGTCTCGGCGGATTGGGCGTCCTGCGCGGGCCTGATGCAGGGCGATGCCGAGATGACTCGGGTCTTCCTGCCCGAAGGCCGCGCCCCCAAGGTCGGCGAGGTCCACCGCCAACCAGAGCTCGCACGGACCATGCAGGCGGTGGCCGATGGCGGGCGCGACGCTTTCTATACAGGCGAAATTGCCGAGGACATGGTCGGCCATCTGCAGAGCATGGGCGGCTTGCACAGCATGGAGGATTTCGCCACGGCGCGCGGCGACTATGTCACCCCGATCTCCGGCGACTTCCGGGGCCACACGGTCTGGCAATGCCCGCCCAACGGGCAGGGGGTCATCGCGCTGCTGATGCTGAACATCATGTCGGGGATCGAGACCGGCGACACGCCGATCTCCACCGCCCGCATCCATGCCGAGATCGAGGCCTGCCGGCTGGCCTATACCGCCCGCAATCTCTATGTCGCCGATCCCGCCTATGCGGAGGTCGATGTCGAGACACTGCTGAGCCCGGCCTATGCCGACAAGCTGCGGGCCCTGATCGACCCTGCCAAGGCACGGCACCCGATGCCAGAGCCCGATCTCGTCCGGCATCACGACACGGTCTATATCTCGGTGGTGGATGGCGAGGGGAATGCCTGCTCGTTCATCAACACTCTGTTCGAGGGCTGGGGCGCGGGACTGGTTGCACCGAAATCGGGGGTGGTGTTCACCAACCGCGCGCAGGGGTTCAGCCTCGATCCCAACAGTCCGAACCGCATCGAGCCCGGCAAACGGCCGCTGCATACCATCATCCCGGCCCTGGTCAGCAAGGACGGTCAGACGGTGATGAGCTATGGCGTGATGGGCGGGCAGTATCAGGCAATGGGCCATATGCAGTTTCTCACCCGCTTTTTCGACTATGGGATGGATATCCAGGAGGCGATGGACGCGCCGCGCTTCATGGCCGACCCGTTCGATGGCGAGGTCGAGATCGAGCATACTGTGCCCGAGGCGATCCGAGCCGAACTTTCCGCGATGGGCCACCGCGTGGTGGCGCCGGGCAAACCGGTCGGCGGCAGTCAGGCGATTTGGATCGATCCAGAGACGGGTGTCAAAACCGGCGGCTCGGACCCCCGCAAGGATGGCTGCGCGATCGGATACTGACTGGGCGATGGGTTTCGGAGCGGCAGAAAAGGACATGATCATGACCAACAGCGCCCGACAAACGGTGGCTATTCTGATGCCGGGCGATATGGGCCATGGCGTGGGGCAGGCGCTGATCGCCTCCGGGCATGACGCGATCACGGCCCTCGACGGGCGCAGCGACCACAGCCGGATGCTGGCCGGGCGGGCCGGGCTGCGCGATGTCGGCTCTTTGGACGCAGCGGTGGCCGAGGCCGACCTGATCCTGTCCATCCTGCCGCCGGATCGCGCCCTTCCGCTGGCGCAGGAGGTGGCCGGGATCGCGCGGCAGCACGGCCACGCACCGGTCTTCGCAGATTGCAACGCGATCTCGCCGATGACGCTGGGCGAGGTCGCCGCGTGCTTTGACGGCACGGGGGTAGAGGTGATCGATTGCGGGATCATCGGTCTGAACCCGATCAAGGCGCCACCGACCCGGTTCTATGTCTCCGGGCCAGACTGTACCGCGTTCAAAGCAATTGCCTCCGAGAGCATGCGGGTCGAGGTCATCGGACCGGAATTGGGACAAGCCTCGGCGTTGAAGATGGTCTATGCGGCCCTGACCAAGGGGACGTGGACCCTGCAGACGGCGGTCCTGACCGCAGCGCGGCAGCTTGATGTCCTCGCACCCTTGCTTGAGGAGTTCGCCTATTCGCAGAAAGGTCCGCTCGCCGATATGCGGGGGCGGGTGCCATTTCTGCCGGCGGACTCGGAACGCTGGGTGCCCGAGATGGAGGAGATCGCCGCCACCTTCGCCAAAGCGGGCGTCTCGCCCGGCTTTCACCAGGGGGCTGCCGAGATGTTTCGCGTGATGGCCCGGTCGTCCTTTGCCAGCGAGACCCGCGAGACACTCGACCGCCGCCGGACCTTGGAGGCGGCGCTAGAGGAATATGTCCGCCACCTAGAGCCGAAGGGGTGATCGCACCCCTGCCCGCTTCTCGCCGTTAATTGCCATCCCCGATGACCCGCGGACGCACGACCTTGATGTTCCGCCATCTCAGCGGCTGGAGCAGGCCATAAGAGGAGATCGGCTGATAGGGCACATAGGTCTCGACCAGATAGATCGAGTCGTTCAGCTTCAGATCGGGGATGAACTGCAGAGGAACGGGCGGGACCGACGCTCCGAGATTCGCTATGTTGTTCCCATCCGTCGCCAGACCTTCGAGACCGTCGCCCTCGGAAACAATCACTTCCAGCCCGTCAGGCTTCAGCACGAGATAGGACACCCGCATCTGACTCGAGGTCCGCTGGCTCGCCTGGGGCAGCAGGCCCTTGTTCAGCAGGAACAGGGTATCGATGAACGCCGGGTCGCTCGCCACCGAGTTTGTGGCCTTGCGCGACATCACATCGGTGACGGTCTGTGCGGCCAATGTCGCGCTGAGCTGATTGTCCCAAGCGATGAAAACACCCATCGAGAAGACGAACCACCACACAAGATAGGGCAGCCAGATCACGAACTCCATCGACATGGAGCCGCGCTCGTCGGCGATAAAAGCTTTGATGGCCTGATGCATATAACGCATGGCGCTTATCCCGGCTCGTTCATAAAGGCCGATTGTGCGATGAGCGCATAGCGCGTGTCATCACTGAGCGGCGATTGGAATTTCAAAATCTCCCCCATCAGCGCTCTCGGGAAAATCGGCGCGATCACGAGGCAGACGCTGACGAAGGTTATCTCTTCCCGCTCCCCCGGATCGACCGAGAATTGAACGGGGTTCAGTGCTTCTGCCGGCAGATCGCGGCATGTCGGCTGTGGCCGATCGAACGTGCCGGTCTGCGCATCGATGGTGATGAACTCGATCCGGAGGCCGTTCAGGCAAGACCGTTCGATGAGATAGGCGTTGTCGCAGATCCGATTCTTGATTTTCTCATGCGTCGGGTCGGGGATTGCGCCGATCCGGAGGTCGCGCATTGCGGTATCGACACCACGATCGAGCAAGATGGCGCGGGCCTGGAAAACGCTCGCCTCGGCCATCATGAAGAGGATGACGCAGAAAGCCGGGAAGAACACGGCGAATTCCAACGAGGCCATACCCGATTGTTCGGCGGCAAACCTGCGGAGATTCTCGAGTTTGAACAGTTTCCGGACCATGTCGCGCGCCCTCACCGGAACAGTTTCAAAGCTTGAAGATCGACCGAGATCTTGTCGAAAGCATCGAACAGCTGGGAGCCGTCGACATCGAAATAGAACTCCGGTCCCGTCGCGCAGTTTGACATGGCGGTGTCGGCCGGGGTGCCAGCCTCGATGTCGAAGCCGATGGTGTAGATGGTGATTCCGTTGCTTTTTGCCAGTGCGCAGAGGTCTTGCAGCTGGTTGAACCGGACGAGCTCATCAGCGTCCCGAGCCGATTGCGACGCGAGGTTGGATTCAAAAAACTTGTGGCAGTTTTCTCCAGCCTGCTCCTGAACAGAGGAGGGCGTAAACCCGCTTGTCAGCGTATTGTAAGCAGTCCCGCCCGTCGAACCGGCCGCGACGCATTCCGGACGGAAGCCGAACTCTTCAGGGCCATCCTCGAACAACTCGGTGTCGTAGGAGGCGAGCAAAGGACGAACCTGATAGCGGACATTCCCGTCCGTCATCAAAACGATCGTCTTGACGGTGTTGTTCGCATCATAGGGTTTCGGCCGGTCCGCAAAGCGCACCGGCACCTCGGTCGCCCGCATCGCATCACGCTCGAGCTGGGTCATCTCGGACAGCTCTTGGATATAGGGCTGCGTGGACGGCGCCAGCATGGCCAAACCCCATTTGAACCCGATCTGCGTCCCGGTTCCGTCATGCCCGTGGAAGCCGCGGATATGCTTTGTGAGCAGATCGACGTCATCGGTGAAAGGCACGATCATGGTCTCATCGAACCCGTTGGTCAGATCGTTCTTCTCGACATCGGTCGGGCACCAGCCCCATTCCGCGTTGCGCCCAGCGTTAGGGTCGCCAGTGGGGTTATCGCGCAGTCGCTCGTAGGAAAAGTTCTGGAAATGCGGCACCTGCGAGCGCGCACCTTCGGGGGGCAGTCCAAGGGCCAGCGTCGGGTCCGTCAGATCAAAATCGGCATCCGTGAACTCAATGCAGTGCGACCCGAAGCCCGCAAAGGTCGCATCGGCGAAGATCGGATCCACCTGTTTCACGAGACCATCGAATTCTCGTGCCGGGTCGATCAGCTTTTCATAGAAGAACTGCCCCGGATTCACGTGACCGGCATAGGGAACCAGCGTGATCGAGGTGCTCACCCCGCCGGGGCTGTTGAGAATGTCGCTCACAAACTCGCTGGCCGCGTCCTGTAGCAATCCCAGCCGGCGTTGTGCCGTCCCGCTGGTCGCCTCGCGCGCCATCGAGCCTGAAATGTCGAGAATCAGGGCAATCTCACCGTCCACCGGTTCCTGCTCGATCGCAGCCGCCGCGCTGTTCACGCCGACCGTCGGAAGGCCAACAAGATATAGGAAAGCTGTCGGCATCTGATATCCCGCCGTGGCCGATACGATACGCTCGGTCCCGGGCCCGCCCTGCAGTTGGGCGATGACATTTGCCTGCACCGGTACGCGGTTGAATGTGCGCGCATCCACGAATTGCTGCACGACCGCCTTGGCCTCATCATTCGTTGCAGCCGATGCAGCGGCCAACACACCTCGGTCCAAGGCATCCTGCAGGTCGATCCGTTCGGCCTCGTGCCGCGCGAAATCGATCGCCAACCCGGTTCCAAAGATGAACAAAACGAACATGGGCAGCATCAGGAAGGTGAGCGTCCCGTTTTCGCTACCGATAAAGCTGTTGCATGCCCGTCGGGCTGCCTTGATGGTGAATGTCATCTCAACACCTCGCTAGCGCGCTCCCCCAGCCCGTGGCCGAAGGAACCTGACATATTCTTTTGTCCTGGTTGCAGGTGTTCGTACCTGCGTACGCGTCGCTCTCGACCTAAGTTTCGGCTTTTTTTGCATCAAAAACAAGTCCCGGACGCGTTATCTGGTGTGAGTTGACGCCACTCTCGAAGCTTTGAGCGCGCATTTCTGTGTAAATTTGCACGTACAAGCTGGTTGGCATGAGTTCCGCCTCTCCGATTGCAGCATTCTTCTCTCTGCCCCGCCACGTTTCTCTCTCGCTAAAGCTCAGTTTAGCCGCGGGAATGACTGCTCTGTGTCCATTTTTAGACCTCACCGGCGAATCGCTGCCCGTGCGCTGCATGAGCGGAAGGCCTTGTTCACGCTAAATCTTAGGAAATCGGCAAGATTGGCGCGCTGCTGTGTCAGCGCTTTCGCCCCTGGGGAATGAGGCCGGCAGCTTAATCGTTTGGCAAGGCAAGCAGGGGAAGGTCACCCCGTTCACCAAGAAAAGGATCGGCGAGCATGAGTGTCGCAGCGGACGTGCTGATCAAGAAGGTTGAGAAGGCGCGCGTCAGCCGTTCTCCGATCACCCAACTCGATTTGATCGGCGACGCCTTCGTTCGCGAACTCGACGACCGACTTCGCGTTCTGATCAACACGATCACCTCGACCATGGTGATCGATTGTGAGGTGCGCAAACTCTCCTCGGTGCTCGAAGAAATCCCCGTTCCCGCAATGCTGGCCTTGATCAATGTCGAGCGGAGCAAGAACAAAGCGCTGATCAATATCAGCAACGATCTTCTGTTCCACATTGTCGATCTGCGCCTCGGCGGCGATCCCTCGGCCGTTCCGATCCCGACCGCTCGCTCAATCACTGAAATCGATTGCGGTCTGTGTGCCGACTTCATCAACTGCATGCTGACGAGTTTCACCGAGGCGTTGGTCACGGCGCTTGAGGCCCCCTCGCAGACCAAGCTGTCGCTGGCGACGTTCGAGGAGCATGCGACGCTGCTCGCCATCGCGCCCGACAATGCCGATGTGCTGGTCCTGAACGCCAGCCTGGACATGGGCGAGGCAGCGCGAAGCGGTGATTTCGAACTGATCATCCCGCTTTCGGTGCTGGATATCTTCAAATCATCGGCGAAGAAGTTCGAACCGCGTGCCTCGACCGCCGCGGCGTCCGATCTTTGGCAGCGCCATATGTCCGAGGTCGCGGCCTCGACGAAGGCACGGCTCTACTCGGTGATGCACCGGATGCCGATGCAGGTCTCGGACCTGCAGGCATTGAAGCCCGGGCAAATGCTCGAGATCCCTGGCAGTTGCCGACATGGCATCTCGCTCTGCATCGACAGCACCGACCCGAATGACACCCTCGCCATCGGCCAGTTGGGCGCGTTGAGCGGGAAGAAAGCCGTCAAACTGATCGACCCCCCCTCCGAGGCATTCCAGGCGCGTCTGCGCAGAATGATCGAAATCAACGAGGAACCGTGATGACCGATGCAGCCGAGAGCGACTCCGAGGCGGTGACCGAGCCCGATATGGCCGCTCCCCCCAACGATCCGGTGAAGATCCCCAAATCGCCGTCGATCATCGAGGCCGAGGCCCTGGTGGCCCACGCAAAATCGCTGCCCAAAGATGGGGAGCTGGTGCTGGACGCGCAGGACGTGGCCGAGATGAACACGGCCTATCTGCTCGCAACCATCAGCACCGCCCGCAGTTTCGCCGATGCCGGTGGAAAGGTCGCCGTGATCAAACCGTCCGCTGCTTTCGTGGATGCGTTCTCGGATCTGGGTCTGTTTCAGGACCTCATGAAAATGGAGTTTCGCCAATGAAACGAATTCTCGCCGTCGATGACTCGGCCTCGATGCGCAACATGCTCAGCGATTGTCTGCGCAAGGCCGGCCATGACGTGGTCGAAGCGGCCGATGGCAAGGAAGCTCTGGACCGGCTGCGCGAAAGCCAGCCGGACATGGTGATCACGGATCTGACGATGCCGGTCATGGATGGTCTGGACTTCATCGAAGCCGCAAGGGGCGAAGGCAAGACCCTGCCGATGCTGCTGCTGACGACGGAAACGGCCGAGCACATGAAGGCCCGGGCGCGGGCGATCGGGGCAACTGGATGGCTGACCAAGCCGTTCGACCCGAATCAGGTGCTGCGCCTCGTGGATCAACTCGCCTGAACGGGGGCCTGAGGAATGGACGAAGACGAGGACTATCAGGCGCTGTTCTTCGCGGAATGCGTTGAATTGCTCAGCGAGTTGCAAGAGCAGCTCGACCGGCTTGTCGATGACGAGGACGACCCCGAGATCGTCAACGCCGCCTTTCGGGCCGTGCATTCGGTCAAAGGCGGCGCGGCGGCCTTTGGTTTCGACGATCTGATCGGCTTCGCGCATATCTTCGAAACCGTGATGGACAAGATCCGCAACGATGTCCTGCAGGCGACGCCCGAGGTGACATCGCTGCTGGTCCGCTCGGGCGATGTGCTGATGGAACTCGTCGAACATGCGCGCGACGGCGGCGAGCCTGATCGCGAGACGTTGGAGCGTGTGACAGGCGAGCTGCACACACTCGCGGGCAGCGAACCGCCAGAGCAAGAAGCGGCCGAGGAAGCCGCGGCACCTGAGCCCGAACCGACCGTTGCCGACGGGCCGGCTGCTTCCCGAGCTATCACGGTTCTCTTCGAGCCGCATCCGGGCTTCCTGCGGGCCGGTCACGAACCGCTGAAACTCATCCGAGCCGCGCGCGAGATGGGGCTGACCGGGGTCGAGGCGATTGGCGAGGTCCCGTCGCTCGATGAGATCGATCTTTCGAATTCCCCGCTCTCGTTCAAGCTGACCTTCGACAGCGCGCTGCCCGAAAGCGAGTTCGAGTTCTTCTTCCAGATCTACGAAGCATTTGCCGATGTGAAGATCGAGGCCGAGCCTCTGGTCGTCTCAGAAACACCGGCGGAGGCGCCAGCAGACACGCCGGCCCCGGCCGAAGTCCAGGAGCCAGAGCCTGAAAAACCCGCCACGGCGGAAAAACCGGCCGCCGATGCGCCAGCCGCCAAACCTGCGAGTGGCGGCGGCGAAGCGGCCAATGCCAAGCCCAAGATCTCGAAGACCTTGCGGGTTGAGTTGCCGCGGATCGACCGGCTGGTGAACCTGGTCGGCGAGGTGGTCATCACCCAGGCCGTCCTGGCTCAGCGCCTCTCGGATGTGGATACCGGCGGCGATCTGGAACTCGACCACGCGGTCGAAAGCATGTCGCGCCAAACGCGAGAGCTGCAGGAATCGGTGATGGCGATCCGCGCCCAGCCGGTGAAATCGGTCTTCAGCCGTATGCCCCGCGTGGTCCGCGACCTGGCAGACAAACTGGGCAAGGAAGCGCGGATCATCGTCTCGGGCGAACATACCGAGGTCGACACCACGGTGATCGAGGAACTGGCCGAGCCACTGACCCATATGCTCCGCAATTCGATGGATCACGGGTTGGAAGAAACCCCCGAAGACCGGATCGCCGCGGGCAAGGAGCGCTGTGGAACGATCCGTCTGACGGCTGAACATCGTGGCGAGCGGGTCTTGATCTCGGTCGACGATGACGGCCGGGGCATCAATCGCGACCGTGTCCTCAAGAAAGCAGTCGAGCGCGGCCTCGTCGATGGCGAGGAGAACCTCTCGCCCGAGGATATCGACAACCTGATCTTCCATCCGGGTTTCTCGACAGCCGAATCCGTATCCTCGGTGTCGGGCCGCGGCGTTGGCATGGATGTGGTCAAGAAGAAGATCCAGATGCTCGGCGGCCGCTGCTCGGTGCAGAACAAACCGGGCGAAGGCGCCAAGTTCCTGATCACCCTGCCACTGACCCTGGCTGTGCTGGACGGAATGATTGTCTGCGTTGGCGATGAGCGTTTCATCCTGCCGCTGTCCAGCGTCGTCGAGGCGATCAAAATCGACCCTGATACCGTCGCTGTGCTGCCCAATGGCAGCCGGCTGCTGCGGCTCAGAGACGAATACCTGCCGCTGGTCTCGCTTCGCACCACGCTCAATCTGACGGGTGAGGATCAGTCCGAGGACATGGCCATCGTTGTGGATACGGAATCCCGCGGCGCGATCGCGATCCTGGTCGATGAGCTGATCGGCCAACGTCAGGTCGTGCTCAAGAGCCTGGAGGCCAACTTCCGCAGGGTCGACGGCGTGTCCGGCGCCACCATTCTGGGCGATGGCCGCGTCGCCCTGATCATTGATGTTTCGGGACTGCTGGAGCTTGCCACGCCGTCCCGCGGTACCGGTCTATTGGAGGCAATGTGATGACCCAGACCCAGATGGATGACACGCCGGACGTTTCCGCGGACGACCGCTACAAACAATACGTGACCTTCCTGGTCGGCGAGCGGGTCTATGCCGTCGACATCGTGATGGTCCGCGAGATCAAACAATGGACGCCCACGACCTCGTTGCCCAATCAGCCGCATTACACCCGCGGTGTGCTGAACCTGCGCGGCACGATCGTTCCGGTGCATGATCTCCGCGCCCGATTTGGCGGACCGATGACTGAAACGACCGAGAACCATGTCGTCGTGATCGTCAATCTCGGCGAGCAGACGGTCGGTGTTCTGGTCGATGCGGTCTCGGACATCGTGACCGTGGCCATGGACGAGGTACGCGCCGTGCCCGAGACGGCTTCGGACATGGATGCTTCGTCGATCAACGGCCTCGTGAACACAGAGAACGGCATGGTCGCCCTGATCGATCTCGCAGCCTTGTTCGCGGTTGCATCGGAAAGCTTCGTCTGAAGCCCATACGCGAGGGAACCCGCCCATGATGGCGCTTTTGATCCGGTTGCGGGACGGCTCCGCAAACGTTCCGCTAAGCTGGAAACTGACCGTGTTCATTTCCGGCATGCTGGTCGTGGCACTGGCCACACTCGGCGTGCTCGCCGATCAGCGCAGCCGTGGGGCGGTGGTCGAGCTTGTCTCGGAGCAGGAGCGTCAAAGAGCCCATCTTGCCCGGAAGGCTGTCGAACGTTTCGCCGAGGACATGCGCAACTGGACTGCGACCCTTGCAGACACCTCGTTGGGCCGCGAGCCTTTGCGGGATTTCTCGACCCAGTGGAACACAATGTTCGGCGTCAATCCTTCCGAGGATCTGCACCGCGCCTATATCGATCAGAACCCGCACCCCATCGGCCAGAAAGATGCGCTGGTGAAAGCCGATGACGGCTCCTCCTATTCGAATTTCCACGCGCAGTATCACCCGGGCCTGCGGACGGTTCTGAAACAGCAGGACTATTACGACATCTTTCTGATCACTGCTGAGGGAGAGATTGTCTACTCGGTCTATAAAGAGCGGGATTTCGCTACCAACCTTTTGACTGGCCCGTGGAAGGACAGTGGTCTGGCAGACCTCTTCCGCCAGGTGAGCGAGACCAAGCAGGCGGCCGAGAGCAGGCTTCAACGCTATGGGCCCAGCGCGGACGCGCCCGCCCTCTTCTTCGCGGCTCCGATCCTGGACAATACCGGCGCTCTGCTGGGGGTTGCGGCGATTCAGGCCAATATCTCGCAGCTGATGGCGGAGATTGCCGAGGCCGCGGGATCGGATTCTGAAAATCGCAGCATGTTCATCGTCGGAGAGGACGGACTGCTCCGCTCTGACCTTACCGCAACAGACACCACGGATGAGGCGTTGACCTTGACCTGGGCGTCGCCGTTATTGGCCGAGGCGATCTCCACCGGGGCAAGCAGCGGGCAGACCACCGGGATCCTCGGCGTGCCCGTCTATATGGCGATCGAGACGTTAATCTGGGGCGGTGAAACCTGGGCGATGGTCACCCAGATCCGGCGCGATGCCTTCCTGGCCGAGGCCGACGCGACCCGCCTGACGATGGTACTTGTCGCGGTGCCGCTGCTGATCGTGGCCATTATCCTCGGATGGATCATTGCCCGGGCCTTCGCCCGTCCGATCAACGCCCTGGCCGGGGCGGTGGACCGTCTCTCCGCGGGCGAGGTCGTTGACCTCCCCGCCCTCCAGCGCGGCGACGAGATCGGGCAACTCGCGCGCGCGCTGCTCCAGATCAACCAGATGGCTGTCGAGAACGGACGAATTCGCACAGCGCTCGACTGCGTTGCAAAGCCGACCATGATCACCGACGCCAATCACAAGATCATGTATTGCAACGGCGCGTTGCGCACTCTGCTCAGCCATTCGGCAGATTGGATGCGACAGCGCATGCCAGACTTCGATCCCGACAATCTGGTCGGAAGCTCGATCCATGCGATGCATCGCGGCGGTGGCACAATGGCGGCAAGTAAGCTGTCATCGATGTCCCAACCGCAAGGTTTGGAGATCTTGCTCGACCAGATCAGGATCGCGCTGCAGGTCACGCCGCTGACCAATGATGCAGGCGAACGGACTGGGTTCATGGCGGAGTGGGAGGATGTGACCGCTCAGCGCCAGATCGAGGACGAGATCGATCAATTTCTAAACTCAGTTTCCTCCGGTGAGTTCTCGCAGCGGATCTCGACCCAGTCCGATCAGGCTTTCGTGAACAACCTGATCGCGGGTCTCAACCAAACCAGCGAAGTGATGGGCGGTTTCCTGGCCGAACTGCAGACAACGATGGCGGCCATGTCGGGCGGTGATATGACCCGCCGCTTGTCGGAGGACCAGCGGGGCGGCTTCCTCGAAGTCGCGCAGGCCACCAACCGGACGATGGCGAAGACCGGCGAGTTGGTCGGGCAGATCAAAACGGCAGGCACCGAGATCCAGGAGGCTGTGTCCGCAATCTCCAGCGGTGCCGCCGATCTCTCGGCCCGGGCCGAGGGCCAGGCCTCCTCGCTCGAGGAAACGGCGGCGACGATGGAACAGCTCGCCGCGAGCGTCCGCAGCAATGCCGAGAATATCGAGGAAGTGAACAAGCTCTCCGCCAAGACCAGCCGCGGCGCGAAGACCGGGCAAGACGTTGTCAACAACGCCGTCCATGCCATGGCGCGGATCGAGGAAAGCTCCGACAAGGTCGCCGAGATCATCAAGGTGATCGACGGGATCGCCTTCCAGACCAACCTGCTGGCGCTCAACGCGGCGGTCGAAGCCGCCCGGGCAGGCGATGCCGGCAAGGGTTTTGCGGTGGTGGCCTCGGAGGTCAGGTCGTTGGCCCAACGATCGGCAGATGCGGCGCGGGACATCAAGGAGTTGATCGATGCGAGCGGTGGCGAGGTTGCCACGGGGGTCGATCTCGTCCGCTCGACCGGCGACTCCCTGACCCAGATCGTGGATGGTATCGCGAAGGTCGCCAACACCGCCAGCCAGATCACGATGGCCAGCCAGGAACAGACCAACGGCATCGAAGAAGTGGCCGCAGCCGTGGGCAAGATGGACGAGGTGACCCAGCAAACCTCGGGCCTTGCGGAAAAAAGTGCACGCGAGGCTGACCGGCTCCTCAAACAGGTCGACGCGCTGAACCAACTCACCGGCACGTTCAAGGTCGACGAGACGCCCGGCATCGCAGCCCCGAAACCCAGCAAACCGACAGAAGCCGAGCTCGATGCCGCCTGGGAAAAGCAGGCCGAGCAAAGCAACGCGCAAACCGCAAAAGCGCCGGTCCCTTCGAAAGTGAACCGATCGGTCGCTCCTCCTGCGCTGGCTTCGGCCACGAAGGCGAGCAGTGTCTCGATCCCAGATGATGCCGATTGGTCGGAGTTCTAAGATGCAGCCAGCCTTCCAGGATCACGATGGTGACGAGCCGATCTCGAGCGATCAAACCCTGACCTCGGAGCAATTCTCCCGTGTCGCAGCGCTGGTCTTTTCTCTGACAGGGATCGTGTTGAAAGAACACAAGATGCAAATGGTGCATGCCCGCTTGATGCGTCGGATGCGCAGCCTCAAGATCCCGCGCTTCGAGGACTACATCGCACTGGTCGAAAGCAAGAATGCCGGCGACGAGATCGAGCAGTTCATCAACGCGGTGACGACCAACCTGACTTCCTTCTTCCGCGAGGACCATCATTTCGAACATCTCGAATCCGAGATCCTGACCCCGCTGGCGAACCAAGGCGCAAACCGGGTTCGGATCTGGTCTGCCGGTTGCTCGACCGGGGAGGAGCCTTATTCGATCGCGATGACGGTGCTCACCGGCCAGCCGCGGTCGAACTGGGATCTGCGGATTCTGGCGACCGATCTCGACACCAACGTGCTGGCGCATGCGTCGGCCGGGCTCTACCGCAACGACAAGACCGAAGCGATCCCCGAGCGCTATCGCAAATATACCCGGCAGCAGGCTGATGGGCTGGAGATGTCGGCCGAAGCAAAGCGCCTGATTACTTTCCGGCAACTCAATCTGCTGGAAACCTGGCCGGTCAGCGGACCGTTCGATGCGATCTTTTGCCGGAACGTGATGATTTATTTCGAGGCGGACACCAAGGCCGATCTGGTCGAACGCTTTGCCCGGCTGCTCGCGCCGCATGGCGCACTTTATCTCGGACATTCTGAATCGCTTCTCGGGACGCACCCGCTGCTGATGCGTGACGGTCAAACAACCTACAGGAGGAACTTTTGACGCCAGCACAGAGCATGCCGAAATCGCTGCCGCAGGGAAGCTATTGGGAGCCGAAAATCAACGCACCCGCCTTCTCGGTGCTGCCCGGCGAGCATAAGGTAATCGGAGACAGCGGCGTGGCACTGGTCACTCTCCTCGGCTCCTGCGTCGCCGCCTGTATCCGCGACCCCGAGCTCGGGGTCGGCGGCTTGAACCATTTTCTTCTGCCGGGAGACAGCGCGGATATGGGTCAGCCCTCGGCCCGCTACGGCGTCCATGCGATGGAGGTGCTGGTCAACGACATCCTGAAACGGGGCGGCAGCAAGTCGCGCCTGGAGGCGAAGGTCTTCGGCGGTGGCAATGTGATTGCGCTGTCCTCGGCGGAGACGGTCGGCGAT
>JBCBIS010000025.1:0-29757 GCA_038524325.1 Pseudomonadota bacterium | reverse complement strand
TATTGCGGCCATGTCGGCCCCTGGTTCCCCGAGGCTTGGCCCGAGCCCGAGATCGGCTGGACCCTGATGGAACAGGCCGAAGGTCGCGGCATCGCGCAGGAGGCGGCGCTGGCGGCCCGGGCCTATTGCTACACGACTCTGGGCTGGACCACCGCGATCAGCCTGATCGACCCGGCCAATACCCGCTCGGCCGCGCTGGCGACCAAACTGGGCGCGGCCTATGAATACGATTACGAACACCCCCGCTATGGCACGATGCGGGTCTGGCGCCACCCGGGGCCGGACGTTTTGGCGGGCGGCGCGCCATGATCGCGCATCTGGAGACCGAGCGTCTGATCCTCCGCCGCCACCAGCCCGAGGATGCCGAGGCGTATATCCAGTTCTTCCTCTCGGACCGGGCCCGCCATGTCGGCCAAGCCAAGACGCGCTATGCCGCCTGGCGCAACTTCGCGATGGAGGCCGGGCATTGGGCGCTCTACGGCTATGGCCCCTGGATGGTGACCCGCAAGGGCACGGACCGGGCCATCGGCTCGGTCGGCTGCTGGCAGCCCGAGGCCTATCCCGAACGCGAACTGGGCTGGCTCCTCTGGGCAGGGGTCGAGGGCCAGGGCATCGCCTTCGAGGCGGCCGAAGCTGCCCGGGCCCATGACTATGCGGCGCACCGGCCCGCCACCTTGGTCAGCTATATCGAGGCCGGCAACACCCGCTCTATCCGCCTTGCCGAACGCCTCGGCGCACGGCTGGACACCGAGGCGGACCCCCCGGATCCAGGGGATCTCGTCTATCGCCATCCCGGACCGGAGGCGCTGTCATGAGCGAAGCGGACAAGGCCGAGGCGCTGTTGGGCGCGCTGCGCGCGTCGATCGACAATCTCGACGCCATCCTGGTGCACACCCTCGCCGAGCGGTTCAAATGCACCCAGGCGGTCGGACGGCTGAAGGCCGAGCACACGCTCCCGCCCGCCGATCCGGCCCGCGAGGCCCGCCAGATCGAACGCCTCGACCGGCTCTGTGCCGACAGCGGCCTCGACCCGGATTTCGCGAAAAAGTTCCAGCGGTTCATCATCGACGAGGTGATCCGCCACCACCAGCAGTTTCGGAAATAGGCCCGATCCCGGGCAGCAACGGTCACTCAAAGGAGAACACACATGGCCATCAAAATCCGGCTCGCCCGCGGCGGGTCCAAGAAACGCCCCTTCTATCGCATCGTGGCCGCCGACAGCCGCATGCCGCGCGATGGGCGCTATATCGAGAAGCTCGGCACCTATAACCCGCTGCTGCCCAAAGACAGCGAGGAGCGGGTGAAGATGGATATGGAGCGGGTGCAGCACTGGCTCGGCCAGGGCGCGCAGCCCACCGACCGGATCAGCCGGATGCTGGAAGCCGCCGGGGTGATGCCCGCCAAAGCCCGCGCCAACATGAAAAAGGCCGAGCCGGGGAAGAAAGCGAAAGAACGCGCCGAAGAGAAAGCCGAGAAAGCCGCCGCCGCCGCTGAAGCGGCCAAGGAGGCTGAAGCCGCCGCCGCCGAGGCGCCTGCCGAGGAGGCTCCGGCCGCGGAAGAAGCGAAAGCCGAGTAACCACCTCCCTCTCCCGCCCGTCGCCCCACCGAGCCGCTGCGCGCCAAGGGGGGCGGGTGGGGGCGGGCGGCGGCTCGGTGGGGAGACGGGCGCATGTCCAACCCTCGGATCCTGCAGGATCATGTCTGCGTCGGCGCCATCGCCGGCGCCTTCGGTGTGCGCGGCGAGGCGCGGATCAAATCCTTCTGCGCCGAGCCCGAAGCCATCGGCAGCTATGGCCCACTCACCACCGAAGACGGCAAAAGCTTCGAGATCCGCCTTACCCGCGCGGTGAAGGGAGGCTTTGCCGCCCATCTCTCGGGCGTGCCAACCCGCGAAGCCGCCGAGGCGCTCAAGAACACCCGCCTCTACGCCCCCCGCGCCCGTCTGCCCGAACCGGCGGAGGATGAGTTCTACCACGCCGACCTGATCGGCCTCGAGGTTGTCGATACCGGCGGCGCGCCCCTGGGCAAAGTCCGCGCCGTCTTCGACCACGGTGCCGGGGACATGCTCGACGTGGTGGGCGAGCAAGCCCGCCTCATCCCATTCACCCGCGCCGCCGTCCCGACGGTGGACCTCGCCACAGGCCGCATCATCGCCGACCTGCCCGAGGAAACCGACGCGAGGCCCGAGGATGAGTGATCCCATCCCCCCAGGCACCGTCCCGGGCTTGACCCGGGACCTCTTCGAGACGCTCGAACCCCTCGGTCGAGGTCCCGGGTCAAGCCCGGGACGGTGCATCTGGCGAGGGCAGCGATGACCGATAAACCCCGTTCCCATGGCATGCTCCGGCCGCAAGTCTCCGCCCAGCCCCGGCCGTTATTGGAGCAGAAGGGCAAGGCCGGGGCGTTTTGCGTGCAGGTTCTGACCCTGTTCCCGGGGCTCTTCCCCGGGGTGCTGGGCGAGAGCCTCACAGGCAAGGCGCTCAAGGACGGTGTGTGGGAGCTCGACGCGCTCGACATCCGCCGCTTCGCCACCGACAAGCACCGCACCGTCGACGACACCCCCGCAGGCGGCGGAGCAGGCATGGTGATGCGTGCAGATATCCTCGCCAAGGCACTGGACTTTGCGGCAAAAAAGGGTGTAGAGGACCGGTCTCGCTGGCCGGTCGTCTATCTGTCGCCCCGCGGCCCCCGCTTTGACCAGAGGATGGCGGAGCGGTTTGCCAAAGGCGACGGGATCACCCTCCTCTGCGGGCGCTATGAAGGCGTCGATCAGAGGGTGCTGGACGCGCGGGCGGTCGAGGAAGTCAGCCTCGGCGATTTTGTCCTCACCGGGGGCGAGATCGCGGCACAGGCGCTCCTCGACGCGGTGATCCGGCTGCGGCCGGGGGTGCTGGGGAACGCCGCCAGCACCGAGGAAGAAAGTTTCTCGCGGGGGCTCCTCGAGCATCCGCACTATACCAAGCCCCAGGTTTGGGAGGGGCGCGCGGTGCCGGAGATTCTCCTCTCCGGCCATCACGCGAAGATCGCCGAGTGGCGGCTCTCCCAATCCGAAAGGCTGACCGAAGAAAGACGCCCCGACCTCTGGCGGACCTATCTCGACGAGAAGGCGACCGAGGGAGACCGAGAGCAATCGGGCGGCAACAGCGATGCCGACAAGGCACAGGATAAGGATTGAGACGATGAACCTGCTGGAACAGCTCGAAGCCGAGCATATCAAGGACCTCGGCAAAGACATCCCCGATTTCGCCGCCGGCGACACGATCCGGGTCGGTGTGAAAGTGACCGAGGGCACGCGGACCCGGGTCCAGAACTATGAAGGTGTCTGCATCGGGCGCAAGGGCGGCAGCACCCTGGGTGCCAGCTTCACTGTCCGCAAGATCTCGTTCGGCGAGGGTGTCGAGCGGGTCTTTCCGCTGCACAGCCCGCAGATCGATGCCATCACCGTGGTCCGCCGCGGCAAGGTGCGCCGGGCGAAGCTCTACTATCTGCGTGCGCGCCGGGGCAAATCGGCCCGGATCGCCGAGAAGGCCAATTACAAACCGAAGAAGACCGACGCGCAGCCAGAGGCCTGATCTCGCTGCCCAACGCGATCTTGCGCAAGATCGCGATTACGAACGGCTGGGCCAAAATGGCGAACGGGACGCGCTGCTTCCAATTCCGGGGGTGGCGCGCAGGTGTTTTCATATTGGCGACTCTACCGATCAACCGGGCTGTTACTCAGAGCTAGTTCTGCAAACGGCCCGGGATCCGCTTTTCTTCCAGCCATCTGATCAGCCGCCCCGGCCACTAGTCGTAGAGACCGGAATTGGCGCGTCATGCGATATTCTGGCGCGTTGAGTCCAAAGATCCCTGTCGAGATCAGAAGCAGCCTAAGACCGGCGATCAAGAGGAACCGCGTCACTCAGATCAGCGCGGTCATGATCCGCTCGATCGGCCCGGGGCGAAAGCGCACGAAAGGGGAGCCGAAGGTGATCACCCCTTTCGGGTCGCGATCCTCGATGTCGAGCTGCACGGCCAACCGGGCGACGGTGGCGACATGGCTGTGGCAGATCAGGAAGGGCCCGTCGTAAAAAGCGACTTGATCCGCTGGATCCGATTGTTGAGCTGCACCGCCGCCTTGCGCCGCGCCTGCCGGCTGGTGTCCCCGCTTGAGTGGAAGGGCTCGAACATCATCTCGACCCTGCGTTTCGCCATCTGATCGCGCAGCCCGGAGACAAACGGGCAGCCGGTCTGTGGGATCGCCACCTTGCGGCAATCGTCCCAACCGGTTTCGCGGGCGAAAGGCCTGTGGACCAGAGGTGTCTTCCTTCTGCGCATTAGGGCCCGGCAAAACGACATAAGGGAGCGCTCGGAGTGGCCAAGCCTTGTCGCGTTCCCCTGCGCTTGGCAGAGTGGCGTCATGGCAGAGGACAAATCACTCGACGGGGCCTACGAGCTCAAGACCACCGAGGATGTCACCCGGCTCTATGCCGATTGGGCCGGGGATTACGATCAGAGCTTTGCCGAACGCCATTACTACATCGTCCCGCCGCAACTGGCCAAAATTCTGGCCGAGGCGACGGGAGACCCGTTCCCGATCCTCGATATCGGTGCGGGCACGGGGCTGGTCGGGGCCGCTCTGTTCGATGCCGGGCTGAGGGGCGATGTGGACGCCATCGACCTGTCCGCCGACATGCTGGCGGTGGCCGAGAGGAAGGGGATCTATCGCCATCTGATCTGCGCCGATCTCACGGCGGCGCTGCCGATGAGCGACGGGGTCTATGGCGCCCTGATCTCGGCGGGGACCTTCACCCATGGCCATGTCGGCCCGGTCTGCCTGCCCGAGTTGCTTCGGGTGACCCGGCCCGGGGCAGTCTGCTGCTTGTCGATCAATGCGGGGGTGTTTGACGGTGCGGGGTTCGGCTCGGCATTTGCAAGCCTGGTGGCGGATGGTGCGATCAGCCCGATCACGTTCCACCATATCCGCTTCTATGGCGACCGGGCGACCCATGCACATGCCTCGGACATGGGGCTGGCGGCGGTGTTTACCCGGCGCTGAGCGGCGATTGCCGTTTTGAAGGCCTTAGCGGCAGCTCAGGAACGGCCCCTGGTCGACATGGAAATGATCGGCATGCAGGGCGTTATAGTCCGGGCTCAACACCACCCGGAACCAGCGGCAGAGGCCATCCCGTGCGGCGCGCAGGAAGGCTGCCTCGGGCCCTCCGCCGGTCCAATCGCGGCGCAGGGTCACCATCCGCCCGTCCGCCAATTGAAAGCCGGAGATATCGAAGGCATTCGCGGTTGCGTGCTGGCTCATCCGTTGCGCCAGGCCCGAGGCGTTGCGCAGCCGGCGGCAGGAATAGGCGCCCAGATGCAGGATCTCGCGCACCCCGGTGCCCAAATGCGCCCGCGCCGCCGGTTGCAGGTCGTGATGCTCCCACAGCGCGAGGCGCAGCGCGATATTGCACCGCATTCGGGTCGGGTAGAGCCGGGCCAGCCCCAGCCGCGCCGGTCGCACGGCGTTGCGGATGTGACAGACATCCGAAGCCTCCAGCCCCGCCACTTGCGGCGCCTCCGCCCCGCCAGAGGCCAGCGCGGCGTGGCAGAGTTCGGGGGCGCTGTCGGTTCGGATCACGCGCAGGGCGGTGGTGAAATTCGGCGCGGCCCGCAGATCCAGCGGCTGCCAGGGGGCCCAGGCGGGCGGGACATCTCCGGGATGGATGATCACAGGGGCCGCGACCAGCGCGGCGAACCAGGCGAGGATCAGCCGGCTCATACCGCCAGATCGCGCAGCATCTCCCGCTCCTCGCCGCCATAGAGGCCGCGCCCGGTCAACCGGAAGCCATGACGCTGGTAGAACGGAACGGCGGCATCGGGCCGGTTGGCAACGCTGAGCGTGAGCTTGTCAAAGCCCCAGTCCCGGGCGACCCGCAGGGCCTCGGCGATAGCCGCGCCGCCATGGCCCTTTCCCTGATGCGCCTCGGCAATCAGGAGCCGCCAGAGATAGGCCGCATCGCGCCGGATCTCGCGGTCGCCGCAGGGTTGGCGCGTGTCGATCAGGGCGAGCAACCCGGCGAGCTTCGCGCCGTCATAGATCGCCCGCACATGCGCGCCGGCTTCGAATGCGGACTCGGCCAGGGTGTAGGCAGCGGGCGAGACCAGCCCCTTTTGATGCGGCGCGATCTGCAACTCACAGATCGCGCGCACATTCTCGGCGGTGACATCGCGGAATTCCGGCATCGAGGGCCCTCCCACCCGTTAGATGGGAATGTATTCGGGGCGCCCAAGCCGCTGCACGAAATCCCCTGAGGTCAGTAGCGGTAATGCTCCGGCTTGAATGGGCCCTCGACCGTCACACCGATATAGTCGGCCTGCTCGGGGCGGAGTTCGGTCAGCTTCGCGCCGATCTTGCCGAGATGCAGCCGGGCAACTTTTTCGTCCAGATGCTTCGGCAGGACATAGACATCGTTCGTGTACTGGTCGCCCTTGGACCAGAGCTCGATCTGCGCCAGCACCTGATTGGTGAAGCTGGCCGACATCACAAAGCTGGGGTGCCCGGTGGCGTTGCCGAGGTTCAGGAGCCGCCCCTCCGACAACAGGATCATGCGGTTGCCCGAGGGCATCTCGATCATGTCCACCTGCTCTTTGATATTGGTCCACTTGTGGTTCTTCAGTGCGGCAACCTGGATCTCGTTGTCGAAGTGGCCAATGTTGCCGACAATCGCCATGTCCTTCATCTCGCGCATATGCTCGATGCGGATGACGTCCTTGTTGCCGGTGGTGGTGATGAAGACATCCGCGCTTGCGACTTCGTCCTCCAGCGTGGTGACCTCGAACCCGTCCATCGCGGCCTGGAGGGCGCAGATCGGGTCGACCTCGGTCACCTTCACGCGGGCACCGGCGCCGCGCAGCGAGGCCGCCGAGCCCTTGCCCACATCCCCATAGCCGCAGACGACCGCGACCTTGCCCGCCATCATCGTATCGGTGGCGCGGCGGATGCCGTCGACCAGAGATTCCTTACAGCCATACTTGTTGTCGAATTTCGACTTGGTCACGCTGTCATTCACATTGATCGCCGGGAAGGGCAGCTGTCCGTTCTTGCTCAGCTCATAAAGCCGGTGGACACCGGTTGTCGTCTCCTCCGAGACACCCTTGATCGCCTCGCGGGTCTTGGTGAACCAGCCGGGGCTTTCCGCCATCCGCTTTTTGATCTGGGCCTTGATGACCTCTTCCTCCTCCGAGGTCGGGACGGGGATGATGTCCTCGCCCGCCTCGGCCCGGGCGCCCAGCAGAACATAAAGCGTCGCGTCGCCGCCATCGTCCAGGATCATGTTGGCCCCCTCGGGGAACATGAAGGATTTGTCGAGATAGTCCCAATGCTCCTCGAGCGTCTGACCCTTCACCGCAAAGACCGGCACGCCCGCCTTGGCAATTGCCGCCGCCGCGTGGTCCTGGGTCGAGAAGATGTTGCACGAAGCCCAGCGCACATCCGCGCCCAAAGCCGTCAGCGTCTCGATCAGCACCGCGGTCTGAATGGTCATATGCAGCGAGCCGACAATGCGCGCGCCCGCCAACGGCTTGGCCGCGCCAAACTCCTCGCGGCAGGCCATCAGGCCGGGCATCTCGGTCTCGGCGATATCCAGCTCCTTGCGGCCGAACTCGGCAAGGGAGATGTCTTTGATGGCGTAATCGGTCATGGAAGGCTCCTCGGGCTCAGGTCCCGGCGCTCATAGCAACAAGCGCCCGGCTCGACAATCTCTGGCCCGGCACTTAAACGATGCCCCTCAAATGAACAGAAACGAGACTGCGACATGACGGCACGGCAGGCGGAGAGAGCCCATCCGGATGAGTTTGTCTGATCCCTTGCATTCCCATCCACACGTCGTGTTTTGCGACCAGGCCCTCAGCTTTCTGAGGACAGTGGAGAAGCGCACTGAACCGGGGTGGGTTCTCTCGATCACCTGGTCGCTGCGTGGCGAGACGCATGATGAGCAGGGTCATCTAACCGCCACTTTCGGTCCGGGTCTGGTGCTCGGTTGGCATTGTCTGTCAATAATCCAAGAAGCTCGGATCGTGCACTATCCCGGCGTCCGAGTGGTTTTCAACTTTCCTCCAACCGATGCGTCCCAAATCGTGATCACCGTGGGGCCTTCAGATCGCTCCCCCTATGGCCTTTTGATCAAGGGCGAGATCCCTTTCGACCCATGACCGCCCGCGCCTGGCAGCGCATGCTCTCGGGGCGGCGCCTGGACCTGCTCGACCCCTCGCCGCTGGATATCGAGATCGAGGACATCGCCCATGGCCTCGCCCGGGTCGCGCGGTGGAACGGCCAGACCATCGGCGATCACCCCTATTCCGTGGCCGAGCATTCCTTGCTGGTCGAGGATCTGGTCGCCCGCCTGCGCCCAAAGGCCGATGCGGCGACAAGGCTGGCGGCGCTGCTCCACGATGCGCCGGAATATGTGATCGGCGATATGATCTCGCCCTTCAAGGCGGCGATCGGCCTCGACTACAAAGCCTTCGAGCATCGCCTTGCCGCAGCCGTCCATATGCGCTTCGGCCTCGCCCTGCCGGATGCGGCGCTGGAGAAGCTGATCAAGCGGGCCGACCGCCTGTCGGCCTGGTTCGAGGCCACCCAACTGGCCGGCTTCACCGAAGAGGAGGCGGCGAAATTCTTCCCCCGCCCCCGCTTCAAAGGCGCCGCCGAGATCCGCCTCGACCCGCAGCCCACAACATATGTCAAACAAGCCTTCCTGACCCGCTTCGCCCAGCTCAGCGCTCAGCTCTGAGCCCCATGCCATCGACCCCTGCTGCGCGTCACGCCGCCCCCCACAAGGGGCCCCCTGCAAGCCCGGCTTGCCCGGGCTGGAAGAGGGGAGATTGGCGCGAGGCGGGCGCGCCCGCCTCACATTCTAGATCGATCTCTCCGAGACGCGGCTCCCGCAACTGGCAGCCCCCCGGACACGCCCCGCATTTTCTCAGACAAGCGCCACACGCTCCGCCCGCTCCGGATCGGGGAAGGGCCGGTACAGGCCTGCCCGGCTCTGGGCGATCATCCCGTGGACGGCGTTGTAGAGCTCTGCCACATCCACCGATTGGCTGCTCACATGCCGAAACGCCTGGTCGAGCTGCGCCATGTCCTCGACCTCCACCTCCAGCAGAAAATCCGTATGCCCGTCCGAGGCGAGTTCCAGCTTCCGCCGCAACAGCCGCCACGCGCCGATCTTTCCGGCTGTCTGCAGATGCTCCATCCAGGCCGTCATGGCCTGGGCGAAGGCGAGGGCCTTGGTGTCGCTCTTCAACTCGATCATGCAGTGATAGAGGTTCATGCCGTGCCTCCTCTTTCCCGGAGCTTGCCTCGCGCGGATGCTCGGCCCACGGCGTTACCCAAAGCTTAAACCCGGCTGGACTTTGCCGGGGCTTTGGCGCAGAAACCCGCCAAATTCGCGATCAGAGGGGACCCCGCCATGACCATGCAACTCTTGATCCTGCCCGGCGACGGCATCGGTGCCGAGGTGATGGCCGAGGTGCGCCGGGTGATCGACTGGTATGCCGGCCGCGGCTTGGCCTTCTCGGTCGAGGAAGACCTGGTCGGCGGCGCCGCCTATGACGCCCATGGCACCCCGCTGACCGATGCCACGATGGCCAAGGCGCAATCGGTCGATGCCGTCCTGCTGGGCGCCGTGGGCGGGCCGAAATATGACGATCTCGACTTCAGCGTGAAACCCGAACGTGGCCTCTTGCGCCTGCGGAAGGAGATGGATCTCTACGCCAATCTCCGCCCCGCCCAGTGTTTCGACGCCCTGGCCGAGTATTCCTCGCTGAAACGCGATGTGGTCGCGGGCCTCGACATCATGATCGTGCGCGAGCTCACCTCCGGCATGTATTTCGGCGAGCCTCGCGGCATCCAGGACATGAATGACGGCACCCGCGTCGGCATCAACACCCACCGCTACACCACCGAGGAAATCCGCCGCGTCGCCCGCTCCGCTTTCGCCCTGGCGCAGAAGCGGGGAAACCGGGTCTGCTCGATGGAAAAGGCCAATGTGATGGAGGCCGGGATCCTGTGGCGCGAGGAGGTCGAGCACATCCACGCGACGGAATTCCCGGATGTCGAACTGAGCCACATGTATGCCGACAATGGCGCCATGCAGCTGGTCCGCGCCCCCAAACAGTTCGACGTGATCGTCACCGACAACCTGTTCGGCGATATCCTCAGCGACTGCGCCGCCATGCTGACCGGCTCGCTCGGCATGCTGCCCTCGGCCAGCCTCGGCGCGCCGATGGAAAATGGCCGCCCCAAAGCGCTTTACGAGCCGGTGCATGGCTCGGCCCCAGATATCGCCGGCCAGGGCAAGGCCAACCCCATCGCCTGCATCCTCAGCTTCGCCATGGCGCTGCGCTACTCCTTCGATCTCGGCGCCGAAGCCGATCTGCTGGAGGGTGCGGTCGAGGATGTGCTGGCCCAGGGCATCCGAACCGCCGATCTCGGCGGCGATGCCGGCACCACGACGGTCAGCACCTCCGGCATGGGCGACGCGATCCTGGCCGCAATGGAGGCCCGCGCCGGATGATCGACCTCCGCCCGGGCAGCATGGCCGATGCGCCGGCCATGGAGCTCCTGCTGCGGCAAACCGATCGCCATTATTATGGCCGCGAGAAAACCGCCGAAGGCTATGCCACGGTCCTCTCCGACCTGTTCGAGACGGGCTTCTCCGAGACGATCATCGCTTGGGACGGCGCCACCCCGCTCGGCTATGCAATCTACACCATCCTGCATCCGACGGACGGGGTCGGCGGCCAGATGTTCATGAAGGAGCTGTTCGTCAGCCCCGCCGCCCGCGGCACCGGCATCGGCCGGACGCTCCTGAAACGGCTCGGCGAGACCGCCCGCGCCCGCGCTTGCCGCCGGCTCGACTGGACCGCGGATCAGGAGAACACCCGCGGCATCGCCTTCTACGAAGGGCTCGGCGCCAAACGCCTAGCCGGGCGCCTCTATTTCCGCGTAACCGATCTGGACACATTCATCGCCCGCTGCGGATGAGCTTTCTGTTCTTCGGCAATTGCCAGCTCGAGATGATCGCCCGCGCCCTGTCGGCCCGCAACCCCTCGGCCGAGATCATCTATCGCGGCAATTCCAGCCGTGCCCGCAATCACGATCCCGCAGGCGCGGACCAGGCGATGGCCGCCGCAGACCGGATCGTCTCCCAGCCCATTCTCAACGCCAACCATCCCGAGCATCACACGACCCTGCGCGCCCGGCTCGGCGCGCGGCTGCTCTTCCTGCCCTATCTCTGGCTCGACGGTCTGTTCTCGCTGGTCGAGGCACGCCAGCCCCCCGACCGCCGGATCATCGGCGCGCAGGTCATCCGCAAAGCGCTCGCCGCGCAGAGCCGGGACGACATCCTCGCCCGTTTCGCCGCTGGAGAGATCGCCTTCGACCATGCCAGCCGCCTCAGGCGGAGCCTTGCCGAACTCACCCGGCGCGAGAGCTTCTGTGATATCGGAGCCACGGACATCCTCCGCGCTGGGCTCAGAGAGCGGCCGCTGATGGTGACCCATAACCATCCCGCCGCCGAAGTGACGCTGCAATTGGCCCGCCGCCTCGCGCCTAAACTCGGCCTTTTGCCACCCGATCCGGATCAGAGTGACGGCCTGCACCTCCCTGTCGCAACCCGCGTCCTGTCCCCGCAGACAACCAGGGATCTCGGTCTCACCTTTCCGCCCGATCCCGACTGGTTGGCCCAGGGAACCGCCCTGATCGATCGCATCGCTAAGGCTTGATCCGAGACACGCCACGATCCAGCCAGGACCACGAGCGGCGCCGGAGGCGACGCGCAACACGAGACTTATGCGGCGTCAGCCGCATGCCGTTTGGATCCAGGCCAATCCAGAAAAATCAGGGCAGGGTCAGGGCGAACCCCGCTTCAGCCCAGCCATGCACTTTGTCATGCGCCTCGATCCGCAACTCGGTCACGCCTTCTGGCACCTTCACCCCCGACAGCGAGCGGGTGAACGGCTGCTCCTCGACATGCGGGTGATAGAGCGTCCGCGTGCCGTAGACCGTCCCGTCCGGCCCCACCACGCGCCACGCATCGGCATAGTGGTCCCAGCCCGTATCGCCGTGCCGCAGCGTGACATCGAAACTCCACGTGTCCCCGCTCTGCCGGGCCTTGGCATCGACGATCTCGACATCCCCGGCAAGCGCGGGGCCCGCGATCAGGGCGGCACACAGGATCAGACGCATCGACAGGCTCCTCCTTAACCTTGGTTAACCGAGTGTTTACCAGAATCAGGCGAGGTGACTGCTAAGATTTTCGTCAATTTGGAGCGGCCCCGTGGTCACCCGCGCCCATACCGTCGCCTTTATCGGGGTCGAGGCCCGCCCGGTCGAGGTGCAATGCGCCCTCACCGCCGGCCTGCCCGCCTTCAACCTTGTCGGCCTGCCGGACAAGGCGGTCAGCGAGTCGAAGGAGCGGGTGCGCGCCGCCATGACCGCCATCGGTCTCGCCCTGCCACCGCAGCGGATCACCATCAATCTCTCCCCCGCCGATCTGCCGAAAGCCGGGTCGCATTATGATCTCCCCATCGCGCTTGCGCTGATGGCCTCCCTGGGCCTGATCCCAGAGGACGAGGTGGCTGGCCATGTCGCCATCGGCGAGCTCAGCCTCGACGGACGGATCGGCGCCGTGCAGGGGGCCCTGCCCGCCGCCCTCGCCGCCGCCGCGCAGGACAAGGGTCTGATCTGTCCCGAACCCTGCGGGGCCGAGGCCGCCTGGGTCGGCGCCTGCGAAATCCTGGCGCCTGAGGGCCTGATCGCCCTGGTCAACCATTTCAAGGGCCGCACCCATCTGAGCGCCCCCGAACCCGGCCCCGTCTCGGCCCGGCGGAGCGCGGCCGACCTGCTCGATGTCAAGGGCCAGGAAAGCGCCCGGCGTGCGTTGGAGGTCGCCGCCGCCGGGGGCCATCACATCCTGATGGTGGGCGAGCCGGGCTCGGGCAAATCCATGCTCGCCTCGCGGCTGACCACCATCATGCCGCCGATGACGCCCGAGGAAGCGCTGGAGGTCTCGACCATCCGCTCCCTCGCGGCCCTGCCCGGGGATGGCGCGATCTCGGCCGAGCGGCCCTATCGCGACCCGCATCATTCCGCCTCGATGGCGGCGATGATCGGCGGCGGCAAGGGGGCGCAGCCCGGCGAGATCAGCCTCTCCCATCGCGGTGTGCTGTTCCTCGACGAGCTGCCCGAATTCCCCCGTCCGGTGCTCGAAGCGTTGCGCCAGCCGCTGGAGACCGGCGAGGTCGTCGTCTCCCGCGCCCAGGCCCATGTGACCTATCCCGCCCGGTTTCTGCTGGCGGCCGCGATGAATCCCTGTCGTTGCGGCTATCTGACCGATCCGTCCCGCGCCTGCTCGAAGGCGCCGCGCTGCGGGGCGGATTACAGCGCCCGGCTCTCCGGCCCATTGCTCGATCGCTTCGACATCCGCATCGAGGTTCCGCCGCTGACCCCGGCCACCCTGGCCCTGCCGACCCATGAAGACAGTTCCGAGCGGGTCGGCACCCGGGTGGCCGAGGCCCGCACCGCCCAGATCTCGCGCGCAAATGGTCATGGCGTGCAGCTCAATTCGGAGTTGGAAGGCGAAGCGCTCGACAAGGTCGCCAAGCCCGACCCGCCCGGGATGGAGGTGCTGCAAGCCGCCGCCGAGAAATACCGCTATTCCGCGCGGGGCTATCACCGCGTTCTGCGCCTCGCCCGCACCCTCGCCGATCTGGAGGGCAAGGAGGCGGTGCGCAAGATCCATATCGCCGAAGCCGTCAGCTATCGCCGAATGTTGAGCTGACGCGGCCCGGGGCCACAGGCTGCGCGTAGTTGCCTCGCCCCAGCCGCGATTCCCGCGCACCAGCAAAATCTCGACCGCCGCCGGTTTTGCCCCATCTCCCTCGCAGGGCGGGAAGATAAGCAGCGGGGCCGATATGGCTGAAGGCATCGACGGCAGCGATCCGTCCATCGGGCGGTTCGACCGATCTTTCCTGATCCAGATGATCAAGGATTTCTTCCTGATCCTGGTCATTGTCTCGCTGTTGGAGTTCTCGCTGAAAGCCGGGCTGGTCCTCTATAATTTCCAGGTGAAGGGCGAGGTCGAGGCGGGGGCTGTGGCCGAGGACATCTCGGACAATGTCATCTCGATCATGCGCAATGAGGGCGGGCCGGTGGCGGCCCGGACGCTCTATCCAATTCTCGAGCGGAACTGGAACGATCTCGGCTATGCCATCGCCATCGAGCCGGCGGAAATCACGGTGGCCGCGATCTCGGAGGGTTTCGGCTACACGCCCGAGGGCATCCCGGCGGATTTCGCCGATGGCGTGCACCGTGCGGCGTCGATCCAGATCCGGGCGGAGGAATTCTGCCTCGGCTGCCACAACACCGCCGCCGTGGGCGATGTCCTGGGGACCGTGATGGTCCGCACCTACCTGGCGAAGGATTTTCTGCTGTGGTGGGAGGATATCAAGCTCACCGCGGGACTGGCCGTGGGCAAGATCGTGCTGCATTCGATTTTGCTCTTTATCCTGCTGCGCGCCCGGATGGAGCCCTTGCTGCGCCTGCGCGCGGTGGTGAGCAACCTCGCCAAGGCCTATGGTGGGTTGGACCACCGGGCCGAAATCCGCTCGCCGGATGAGTTCGGCGTTCTGGCCCGGGACCTCAACCTGTTCCTCGACCGGATCAGCCGCCTGATTGCCGAGCTCGATCAGGTGCTGCGCCGGGTCGTGGATGTGAATGACGATATCGTGCTGATCCAGGGCGATCTGCGCGAGCGGGTGGATCAGTTCCTGGCCAATACCCGCCGGATCGAGCGCCGGGCGATGATGAACGCGAAGCGTGAACCTCTGCTCTCGAACGCCTGGTTCGACGCGATCAAGGGCTCGATCGGTGATCTGGACGCGATCCTGGCGGAGATCGACGACGCGCCAGAGGCGACGCGGCTGCTCGACACGCTCCGCGCCGTGGTCGACAATGCCGAGGCGCAGATCAAGACCAGCGAGGAGCTGTTCGAGGACCTGGCGAGCCTGGGCGAGGACACCGAACGCTTTCAGAGCGCCGTCTCCGAAATGGCGCGGCTGGAGGAGCGGATGCAGGGCATCATCGAGACCGGCACCGTGCTGGTCCGCCGCCTGCAACCGAGGCAGGCACCCGCCGAGTAACGCCCCCGGTGCGCCGGCCCGCGCTCCGCGAGACCCGGGCGCATCCGCCCGTCCTCGATTTTTCCCTCGAATCCCGCCGCGCCTTTGCTAGGCTCTGCCCCGACCGGGCCACCCCCCGGCACAGGGAACAGGGAGACAACAATGAAAAGCATTCTGAAGGGCGCGCTGGGCGCCTTGATCCTCAGCGCGGTCGCCGGCGGGGCCTATGCCGCCTGCACCAACGATGTGTGGAACAAGGTGATGGAGCGCGGCAAGATCGTCATCGGCGTCAAGGCCGATTACAAGCCCTGGGGCTTCCGCGACGAGAACGGCAACCTCGTCGGCATGGAGATCGACATGGCCATGGATGTCGCCGCCAAGATGGGCGTCGAAGCCGAACTGGTGCCGGTGCAAAGCTCGAACCGGATGCAGTTTCTGGAACAGGGCAAGGTGGACATGTTCATCGCCACCATGTCGGACCGGGCCGACCGGCGCCAGATCGTCGGCATCCCCGGCCCGAACTACTACACCTCGGGCACCAATATCATGTCGCCCAAGGCGCTCAGCTTCTCGAAATGGGAAGATCTGACCGGCAAGAAGGTCTGCGGCAAGCAGGGCGCTTTCTACAACAAGATCGTCGAGGAACGCTATGGCGTCGAAGTCGTCGCCTTTACCGGTAATGCCGAGGCGAAACAGGCGCTGCGCGACAAGAAATGCGTCGCCTGGGTGTATGACGACAGCTCGATCGGCTCGGATCTCGCCTCCGGCAACTGGGGCGATTTCGAGATGCCGCTCGCCTCGGAAGACGACAACCCCTGGGGCTTGGCGGTGCCGCTGGCCGAGAAATCCTGCGTCTTCGGCAACTTCATGTCCGGTGTGCAGTACAACTGGCACCAATCCGGCGACCTGATCGCGCTGGAGGAGAAATGGGGCATCCAGCCGACCCAATACCTCAAGGACCAGAATGCACGGTTCAAGGATTGGCTGGAGTAACCTGTCAGGCATTGGGTGGGTCGTGAGGCCCACCCTTCGCAAGTTCGCGATAATCGGGTTGGGCTCGGCCGCATCGGAAATCCTCTTCCAAAGATCTGCGCCCGCCTGCGCATGATCCGTCTGCGGAGCGCTGACGGATCTGAGGTGCGGCGGGCAGACGTCACAGGAACAGGCGAAGATCCTGAGCGGCCGGGGTGTTCGGGCCATCTGGGCGCCGCTCTGCTGCGCGGCCATCGGAAAGCATCGGGTCAAGCTGGACAACCGCGGCGTGGCGCGGCACGGTTCGGGGGCACGAGGGGGTGGACATGGAAGACTTCTTCCGCCAGCTGGCCGATGATGCGCCGCGCTGGAATTTCATCTGGATGTATGACGACCGGCAGCAGGGGAAGGTGCTGGCCGGGCTCTGGATGACCGTGCAGCTTTCGGTGATGTGTCTGGTTCTGTCGGTGGTGATCGGGCTGGTCGGCGCCTGGATGCAGGGGGCGAGATCAGCGCTCGTGCGCGGGATCGTTGCCGGATACATTCAGTTTTTCCGCAACACGCCGCCCTTGGTGCAGCTGTTGTTTTTCTATTTTGCCCTGGGACAGTTCACGCCGGTGGTGACCGGCGCGGATGGCTGGACCGAGGAGCCGATCATTTCGAATGTCGGCTGGGCGGTGATCTCGCTGTCGTTCTTTGCCGGGGCGTTCAATGTCGAGATCTTCCGGGCGGGAATCGAGGCGGTGCCAGAGAGCACGGTCGAGGCCAGCGAGAGCCTCGGGTTCAGCCGCTTCCAGACATACATCTATGTGGTTCTGCCGCTGGCCTTTCGGGTCTGTCTGCCGGCGCTGAACAACAATCTGGTCAACCTGGTGAAGACCACGACGCAGGCCTATGCCATCGCAGTGCCGGAACTGCTCTATCACTCGGTCAGCATCTGGAACGACTATCCGAGCGCGCAATATCCGACGATGGGGCTGGTCTTTTTTGCCTATATCATCCTGGTCGGCCTGTTGGTCTTTGGCATGGATAGGTGGGAGCGGGGAATGAAAATCCCCGGTTATGGCACGTGATCGGGGTTGGCCGTTGGCGGCGCGATCCCGCTCGCGCCGGGGCCACCGCCCGCCCCCACCCGCCCGCCGCGCGCGGCGGCCCCGGCGCGAGAGGGATCGCGGGGGTCACGGCGCCGGGGCGAACCGATCTGGCGGTGCTGAAGCCTTTTGATGTTCATGCGGTCACGCCGGACGGGTATCTGGCGGTACGCTGGCTTGCCGGGCTGCCCTGGTGGACGCCGGCCGCTGTGATGGTGCTGGCTTTGATCTGGCCAACGCTGGCCTATGCGCAGAGCAACTATACGACGGGGCAGGCGCTGGACGCGCTCTGGCGCTGGATGCCCTTCCTGGTCTGGTCGGGGTTTTTCTTCAACGTCTTGATCTCGGTTCTGGCGATGGCGATCGGGACGGTGGCGGGGGCGGCTTTGGGGCTGGCGCAGATCTCGCCCAGCCGGCCGTTGCGCCAAGCCGCCTGGTTCGTGACGCAGTTGTTCCGCAACTCGCCCTGGTTGGTGCTGCTGTTTATCGTTCTGCTGGCGTTTCCCTTCGAGATCGTGGTGTTCGGGGTGATCATTCCGATTCCCGATTGGATGAAGGGGGTGATCGGACTGTCTCTGCCGGTGATGGCCAACATCTCCGAGGTCGTCCGGGGGGCTGTGCAATCGGTGCCGACGGCGCAGTGGGAGGCGGCGGAAAGCCTAGCCTTCACGCGGCGCCAGACGCTGTGGCAGATCATCCTGCCGCAATGTATCAAGCGGATGATCCCGCCCTGGATGAACTGGTATGCGATCCTGACCATGGCGACACCGCTCTGCACCTTGTTGGGGATCGAGGAGTTGATCACGCTGAGCCGGCAGGCGATGGAGGCGGAGGACAACCATCCGGAATTGCTCGCGCCGTTCTATGGCTTCGCTCTGATCCTGTTCTTTGCCTATTGCTATCCGATCGCGCGCTGGACGATTGCGCTGGAGCGCAGATATGCGGTGAAGCTGTGAGGGACAGCGGCGCGCCAAACGGCCACGCCCTGGCGGGCGTGACGACCGTTCTCCCCATCCCGGCCTGGTGCCGGGACGGGGCCCCGTTGGCACATCGCTGCAGCGGTAGCTTGGAGGGAGAGCGATGAGCGCAGCCTGGACCCCGGATCAACCGATCGTCTCGCTGAAGGAGGTTAGGAAAAGTTTCGGCAGCCTGGAGGTGCTGAAAGGCATCAGCTTTGACGTGATGAAAGGCGAGGTGATCTGCATCATCGGCCCCTCGGGCTCGGGCAAGTCCACTCTGATCCGCTGTATCAATGCGCTGAACGACATTCAGGCGGGCTCGATCACGGTGGAGGGGCAGGAGGTCCATGACCCGGAACTCGACAAGCTGGAGTTGCGCAAGAAGGTCGGGATGGTGTTTCAGCAATATAACCTGTTCCCGCATAAGACGGCCCTGGAGAACATCATGATGGCGCCGTTGAAGGTGTTGAAACAAGACCGGGAGGAGGTGGAGGCCCGCGCCCGCCGTCTGATTGCCAAGGTCCGGCTGGGGGGTAAGGAGGAGAGCTATCCGGGCGAGTTGTCCGGCGGGCAGCAACAGCGGGTGGCCATCGCGCGCTCGCTGGCCATGACTCCGGATGTCATGCTGTTCGACGAGGTGACCGCCGCGCTTGATCCCGAAACAGTGAAGGAGGTGCTGGTCACCATCCGGGAACTGGCGGAGGAGGGGATGACCTGCCTTCTGGTGACCCATGAGATGGGATTCGCGCGAGAGGTGGCCGACCACATCTATTTCACCGATCGCGGGGTCATCGTGGAACACGGCCCGCCAGCGTCGTTTTTTTCAGAGGCCTCCGATCCGCGCACGCAGGAGTTTTTGAGCCAGATCCTCTGAAACACGCCCCGACCCGCTCGACACTGGACGGGGTCAGGCGGGTGGGTGGGCAGAGACCGCGGGTCAACGTTGCGCGAGGGTGCATGGGAGCCTGACCCCGTCCGGTGCAGCGCTTTACCGCCTGAACGCTTCAGGATCCAATCGCCCGGTCACCGCCTCGAAGAACATGCGCAGATCTCCCATCAGCGACCAGAGCGGGTAGGTAAAGGTCGCCGGCTTGTTGCGCTCGAAGAAGAAATGCCCGATCCATGCAAACAGATATCCCACCACCGGCACGGCGAGCAGCAGGATCCAGTCCCCGGTCAACAGCGCGACAGCCAGCAGACCCAGCGCCAGCGCCGTGCCGAGATAATGCAGCCGCCGGCTGACCGGGTCGGCGTGCTCCGAGAGATAATACGGATAGAACTCGGAAAAGCTGCGATATACTTCTGACTCTGCCATCGATCTCCGCCATCACAACCGGCACCGCGTCCAAACGCCCCGCTCTGCGTCGCGTTGTCCGCTGGACCGCTCAAGGGGTGCGGGCTAGATCGATCCACAGATGTTGGTGTGGCGCAAGTCTATCCGCGCCAGAGAACGCAAAAACAGTCAAAAAGACCAAGGTAAAGGAAAGAGGAACCCAAACATGTCCCATGACGAGGAACATGAAGAGGGCACGCGGCGCGACTTCCTCTATGTCGCGACCGGCGCGGCCGGTGCGGTGACGGTGGGTGCTGCCGTCTGGCCGCTTGTCGATCAGATGAATCCCTCTGCCGATGTCCTGGCGCTGGCCTCGATCGAGGTCGACGTCTCAGATGTCCCCGAGGGCAGCCAGATCACCGTGAAATGGCGCGGCAAGCCGGTCTTCATCCGGCACCGCACCGCCGAGGATATCGAAGCGGCCCGCGCCGTCTCGCTCAACGAGTTGCCGGATCCGGTCGCGCGGAACGACAATCTGCCCGACGCCCCGGCCGATGATGCCGACCGGACGCTGGATCCGGACGGCAAATGGCTGGTCATGGTGGGTGTGTGCACCCATCTGGGCTGCGTTCCGCTGGAAGGCGCTGGTGAGTTTGGCGGCTGGTTCTGCCCCTGCCACGGCTCGCATTACGACACCGCCGGACGCATCCGCAAAGGCCCGGCACCGACAAATCTGCCGGTGCCTGTGGCCGCTTTCGTCGACGAAACAACCATCAAGCTGGGCTGAAGGAGAGCATTATGGCTGGAATTCCCCACGAGGCTTATGAGCCTAAGACCAATGCCGAGCGCTGGATCCACCGGCGTCTCCCGGTCGTTGGTCTCCTCTACGACACACTGATGATCCCCACGCCGAAAAACCTGAACTGGATGTGGATCTGGGGCATCGTCCTGACCTTTACCCTGGTGCTGATGATCGCCACCGGGATCGTTCTGGCGATGCACTATGTCGCCGATACCGAGCACGCATTCGCGTCGGTTACCCACATCGACCGCGATGTGAATGGCGGCGCGCTGCTGCGAGATCTGCACATGAACGGCGCGTCGCTGTTCTTTGTGGCGGTCTACCTGCACATCTTCCGCGGACTCTACTACGGCTCCTACAAGGCGCCGCGCGAGATCACCTGGATCATCGGCATCCTGATCTATGTCGCCATGATGGCGACCGCGTTCATGGGCTATGTCCTTCCCTGGGGCCAGATGTCGTTCTGGGGTGCGACCGTTATCACCAACCTGTTCTCGGCGCTGCCACTCGTGGGTGAGCCGCTGGTGCAATGGCTGTGGGGCGGGTTCTCGGTCGATCAGCCGCTGCTGAACCGGTTCTTCGCGCTGCACTTCCTGTTGCCCTTCGTGATCGCGGGCCTTGTGGTCGTCCATATCTGGGCGTTCCACAACACCGGCAACAACAACCCGACGGGTGTCGAGGTCCGCCGCGGCTCGATCGAAGAGGCGAAGAAGGACACGGTGCCGTTCTGGCCGTACTACGTGATCAAGGATCTCTACGCCCTGGCCGTGATCCTTGCGATCTTCTTCCTGTTCGTCTTCTTCATGCCGGATTATCTGGGCCACCCGGATAACTATATCGAGGCAAACCCGCTGGCGACGCCTGCGCATATCGTGCCGGAGTGGTACTTCCTGCCCTTCTACGCAATCCTGCGCGCAATCACCTTCGACATCCTGTTCATCGATGCGAAGCTGGGCGGCGTGCTGGCGATGTTCGGGGCCATCGTGGTCATGGCGCTGGCGCCCTGGCTGGACACCTCGCGGACCCGCTCGGGCGTCTACCGGCCGCAGTTCAAGTGGTACTTCTGGCTGCTGGTTGTCGACTTCGTGGTCCTGATGTGGGCCGGCGCGCAGGAGGCGACGCCGATGGTGGCCACCATCTCGCTGATCGGCACCCTCTACTGGTTCGCCTACTTCCTGGTGATCCTCCCGGTTCTGGGCATCACCGAGAAGCCACTGCCGGAGCCAGAGACCATCGAGGCCGATTTCGACGCGCATCATCCGCCGAAATCGCAGGTCAGCACCGGCGGGGGCATGGCGCCCAACCCGGCAGCGACCCCGGCCGAATAAGCTGCGGAAAAGGAGAAAAAGAATGTTCAAACTCCGCATCCTGCCGCTGCTCCTGGGCCTTGCGTTGGCCCCCGGGGCGGCGCTCGCGGCCGGCGGGTCTGGCTATGTCGAGGACCATGCGTTCAGCTTCGAAGGCCCCTTTGGCAGCTATGACCGGTTCCAGCTGCAGCGTGGCTTTCAGGTCTATCAGGAGGTTTGCTCCGGCTGCCACGGCCTGAAGCATGTCGCCTTCCGCGAGCTTGGCTCCGAAACCGGCCCGGCCTTCCCTGAGGATCAGGTCAAGGCCATCGCGGCCATGTATGACGTGCCGGATCCGGATGGCGAGCCGGGCGACACCCGCGCCGGCCGCCCATCGGACAAGTTCCCCGAGAACAATGCAGCCGGCGCGCCCGACCTCAGCATGATGGCCAAGGGGCGGGCCGGCTTCCACGGTCCCCATGGTCTGGGCACCAACCAGCTCTTCAAGGGCATGGGTGGGGCTGAGTATATCCGCGCGCTGTTGCTCGGCTATACCGGTGAGGAAGAGGAGATTGCCGGCAGCATTCTCTACGAGAACACCGTGATGGCAGGCGGCAAGATCTCGATGGCTCCGCCGCTCTATGGCGAGGATGTCGAATACGCCGTCTATGGCGGTGGCGACCATGGTGGCTACACGCCGCCCGAGCCGACGCTGGAGCAGCACGCAACCGATGTCGCCGCTTTCCTGATGTGGGCCGCCGAGCCCAAGCTGATCGAGCGGAAAGAGGCCGGGGTGCGCAACGTGATATGGCTCGCGATCCTCGCGATCCTGCTCTACTACACCAACAAGAAGCTCTGGGCTCCGATCAAGCGCGAAGACGCCTGATATCTCGGTTCTGAGCCGTGCATCAATCGCCCCGGTCTGAACCAGACCGGGGCTTTTTTTACCCCCACACTGCGCCGTGAAACGCTGTCTGTCGGGGCCCGCGCGTGAAGACTATAGCGCGACCACCCCGCCCGACGATGCCGCCCGTTTGATTGCGAGAGTGATCTCCAGCGCTGCCAACCCAGCCGCGCCGTCAACCAGAGGCGTCGCGTGTCCGAGGGCCACATCCGCGAAATGCCGGATCTGCCGCACCAGAGGGTCGGCGCGGGCCACCTCGAGCCGTTCGTGCATCATGGGCGCATGCCAATCCGGTTCGATCTGCGACCAGAGCGCCATGTCGGGGATCGAAAGCGCCCCCGCCGTGCCGGCGATTCGATAACAGGAGGCGCCGGTGACCGGATAAGCCGGGTTCTCCGCCGCGGTCATCTCCCAGCTCCACGGTGCCACCGTGCCGTCCGAGACGCTGACCGTGCCCAGCGCGCCAGAGGCGAAGGTCAGGATCGCAACCGCCGTATCCTCGACCTCGCCCGCCCCGCGCAGAGCACTGCCCTCGGCCGCCAGCACCCGCGTGACCGGCCCGCAGAGATACAGCAACAGGTCGATATCGTGAATCAGATTGATCAACACCGGCCCGGCTCCCGCGCCGCGGCGCCAGGCCTGCTTGAAATAGGCGGCGGGTTTGGGCAGCCAGCAACTCGCCTGCACTGCTGTGATCCGGCCAAGCCGACCGTCCGAGATGACCTTGTGCGCAGCGCCGATCAGCGGGTTGTGGCGCCGGTGATGCCCGACCAGCAGCGGAACGCCCCGCGCCCGGGCCGCCGAGACCAGCCGCGTGGCGCCATCCAGCTCAGCGGCGATCGGCTTCTCGATCAGCACCGCCACCCCGGCATCGATCGCCGCCAGACCGTCTGCCACATGCCGCTGGTTCGGCGTGGCGACGACGACGCCATCCACATTCTCCGCCAACAGAAGGGCCGGGAGATCCGGATAGAGCGGCACACCGAATTGCTCCGCCACCTCCGCTGCGGCAGGGGCGGGGTCGGCGAGGGCCACAAGGGTGGCGTGCTCCGCCGCCAGCGAAGCATGGCGCCGACCTACCAGCCCAATCCCGGCCACCGCCAGCCGCGCTTGCGATCTCTCCCGCATCCGGCCACCCTAGCCGCGCGCCCCACGGCCGCAACCCGGCCAGAGCGTTTTGCATTTGCGGCGAATTGCACTATCCCCTCTTGCCAGACGTCTTCGAACCGGAATCCCTCAATGTCGATGAACAGCTTCGGGCATCTCTTCCGCACCACCACCTGGGGCGAGAGCCACGGCCCCGCGCTGGGTGCCACGGTCGATGGCTGCCCGCCCGGGATCGCGCTGACCGAGGCCGACCTGCAGCATTGGCTCGACCGGCGGAAACCGGGGCAGAACAAATACACCACCCAGCGCCGCGAGCCCGATACCGTGGAGATCCTCTCCGGCACCTTCGAGGGGCTGACCACAGGCACGCCGGTGCAGCTGATGATCCGCAATCAGGACCAACGCTCGAAGGATTATTCCGAGATCGCGGAGAAATTCCGCCCCGGTCATGCCGATATCACGTATTGGCAGAAATACGGGATCCGGGATTACCGCGGCGGCGGCCGTTCCTCGGCGCGCGAGACGGCGGCGCGGGTGGCGGCGGGCGGCATCGCGCGGCTGGTGTGTCAGAGCCTTGCGCCGGGTCTCAGCATCACCGGTGCCATGGTCCAGATGGGCCCGCATGGCATCGACCGGGGCCGTTGGGACTGGGACCAGATCGATCAGAACCCGTTCTGGACCCCGGATGCCCAGGCGGCCGAGGCCTGGGCCACCTATCTCGACGACCTGCGCAAATCCGGCAATTCGGTTGGTGCGGTGATCGAGGTGGTCGCCCGCGGCGTGCCGGCGGGCCTGGGAGCGCCGATCTATGGCAAGCTGGACACCGATCTGGCCGCCGCGATGATGTCGATCAACGCGGTCAAAGGGGTCGAGATCGGTGATGGTATGGCCTCGGCGGCGCTGACCGGCGAGGAAAATGCCGACGAGATCTCGATGGGGCCCGAGGGGCCGGTCTATGCCTCGAACCATGCGGGCGGCATCCTGGGCGGCATTTCGACCGGGCAGGACGTGGTGGTGCGCTTTGCCGTCAAGCCCACCTCGTCGATCCTGCGCCCGCGCGCGACCATCACCAAATCCGGCGTGGCGACCGAGATCGTCACCAAGGGCCGCCACGACCCCTGTGTCGGGATTCGCGCGGTCCCCGTGGGCGAGGCGATGATGGCCTGCATTCTGGCCGATCACCTGCTTTTGCACCGTGGCCAGATCGGCGAAAACCGTGGTCAGATCGGATGATCCGCGCCGCGATTTTCGACGTTTTCGGCACGGTGGTCGATTGGCGCGGCGGCATTGCCCAGGGCCTCGCGCCGGTTCTCGCGGCGAAGGGAATCGCGGTGGATCCGGTCGCGATTGCCGAGGCATGGCGGGCGGAATACGACCCCTCGATGCAGCCGATCCGCAGCGGCGCCCGCTCCTATGTGCCACTCGATGTCTTGCATCGCGAGAATCTCGACCGGGTGCTGTCGGCCTTTGGGCTGGAGGCGCATTTCGGGCTGGAGGAGCGCGATGACATGACCCGGCTGTGGGAGCGTCTGCCCCCCTGGCCGGATGCCACCGGCAGTTTGCGTAATCTCGCGCGGAGCCATTTGATCGCGCCCTGCTCGAACGGGTCGATCGCGATGATGGCCCGGCTGGCGCGGCATGCAGGTCTGCCCTGGCACTGCGTGCTTGGGGCCGATATCGCCCGGGATTTCAAACCGGCGCCCGAGGTCTATCTGGCATCCGCCCGGGCGCTGCGGCTTCAGCCCAGTGACGTGGTGATGGTCTCGACGCATGCGCATGATCTCGCCGCGGCGCAGGCCAATGGCCTTGCAACAGCGTTCATCCCGCGGCCGAGGCAGGGCGACGGCCAGGGCCGGGCGGAGGCCGGTAAATGGACCTACACCGCCCGCGACCTGGCCGATTTGACGGACCAACTGGCCGCATAGCAGCGCTACGCGGCAGCGGTCGCAGGGCGGGGTCAGTCGCGTTCGATCATCCGGCCCAGCTGCTTTCCGCCGATGACATGGATGTGGAAATGCGGCACTTCTTGAACGCCATGGACCGCGCAATTGGCGATCAGACGGAACCCTTCGCCCCCAACCGCAGGCGCCACGCCTTTCTCGCGCGCGACCTGCGAGACCACCCGCCAGAAATCGGCGATTTCGGCGTCGCTCGCCTCGGCCGCGAAATGGTCGGCGTGGATATAGGGACCCTTGGGGATGACCAGCACATGAACCGGGGCCAAAGGGTGGATGTCCTCGAAGGCGAGGCTGTGCGGCGTTTCGGCCACCGTGGTGTTGGGGATCTCGCCGCGCAAGATTTTGGCGAAGATGTTTTGTGGGTCATAGGTCTCGGACATGGGGGCTCCTCTGGACTGGCTCACTCGGCATGGCGTTCCGCTTCGCGCGTGATGGCGTCGGCCTCGGCCCGGCTGCAGCGCAGGAAATGGCCGATATCAAGCAGATTGGCCTCGCGCCCGCGGGTCAGGTCGTTGCGAAAGACCCGACCGGCATGGGCCCGGGCCAGCGCGGCGGTTTCGGTGTCGAACTGGTGGCGCAGCGCCCGGCCAAGCTCGGCCCGTTCGAAATCGCCGGCCTGGGCGCCGATCAGACCGGTCCTCCGCGCATGGCTTTCGAGATGCCGGTCGGGCACCTGGCGTTCCACCGCCAGGATCCGCACACCGCTGGAGGCTGCAACCAGATCGTCGATCACATCGCGCCGTCCGGGGTCGAGGCAGAACACCAGCCGGCTCCCCCCAACCTGACCGAGGATGAGGTTCAACAAGGCCCTGCGGTGCCGGCCCCGCTTGGCCAGCCCGTGTTCCAGATTGCCGAGATCGACCGGAAGATCCTCGTCCTCGTCGAAGATATAGCCCAGCGCCGTGGCCCCGGTGACTTGCCCGATCGAGCGCGCCACCGCCTTGCCGACATGCCAGAGCTTGGCGGTTACGATCAACACATCGCCCTCACGCGCCGCCTCGATCGCACCACGCCAAAACCTGGGCGCATAGCGCAGCCCATCCCGTCCGCGGCCCGTGAGATAGGCGTAAAGCGGCGGCAACCGGCCTGGCACCTGCTGTGTGCCCTCGGCCGGGTCCGAGAGGTCCTCGGCAAAGATCCGCAGCATCTCGGCCCGCATCTCGGCGGCATCGGGGGAAAGCTTGCGCGCAAACAGCCGGTCCTGGCAGCGCAGATAGCCCGTGTGGTCGCGGTAGAACACCACCGGCATCCCGTAATCCGAGAAGATCAGATGGGTCGGCGGGGCAGAGCGGATCTCGCCCGCCGGGACCAGCGTGCCGACCAGGGTTTGAAAGAAGATCTCGTCCGGGATCCAGGTCGTGCGGAAAAACCGCCTGATGTCGCGCCGCTTTTTCAGATGCGCCAGCAGCCGGTTCACGGTGCGCGCCCGCAACAGCCACCATTGCGAGCCGATCCGCATCGACAGATCTGCCGGGGGCGAGCGCCTCCAACCCAGCCGGCGCTGCAGGTTCATCGAGGTATAGAACCACCAGCGCTGCTCGCGTTCGTTGAACCAGTGGCGATAGATCAGCCGCTCCTCGCGCAGCCCGGTGCGGATCCAACCGGACTCGTAGAACTCGTTGACCTCGATGAAATCAGTCTCGGGCGCTGCGGCCAGGGCCTGCTCGATATAGCTGCGCGACTTGGTCGGATAGCAATCGCCCGAAATCAGATAGTAATGCGTGATCCCGTCGAACCGGCGCTTCGCCATGCGGATCATGTTCAGCGAGGCCTGGACCAGCGACCATGTTCCCCAGCCGCCACGGACCCGGCGGGCAAAGGCGACATTCGGATTGCCCTTAAGACCGGCGCGGATCCGGTCAAAGCCGTCCTGCCCGGCCCTGCGGTCGTAATGGATGGTCACGGTGTCGCCATGGGCGGTCAACGCCATGGCCTGGGCGATCACCTCCGCAGGGCTTTTATGCGCCATCAGAAGAAAGGCGATCTTCGCCACCCGCCCCGCCTCCTTATGCGATCTGCCCCGTTCCGCGTTTTTTGCCCGGGCTTTAGGTTAACTTCAAGCTGTTGGGCCCATAGATTGACAGCGGAGCCCGATTTGGGCTTTGTCTGCCATCAGGTGGCAAGAGGAGCACGGAAATGGAATTCCCGGGCGTCTGGGTCAATGAAAGCCGCACGCTGGTCTACCGCGTGGTGCCCAAGGCCGCCTGCTCGACCATTGGCCAGATCCTGTTCCATGGCGACCATGGCCGGTTTTATGACGGCGATATCCATGACGCCAAGGACGGGTTGTGGAAGTGGAACGGCAACACCGACAAATCCCACGCCCGCGACATGATCGTCGAGACAGTGAAGGGTGGCGAGGCCTTTACCTTCACCTGCGTGCGCAACCCCTATACCCGCATCCTCAGCGCGTTCTTCGACAAGATTTGCGGCATCCAGCGCAATGGGAATAAATACCGCGGCGATATGGTGAGCATGATCGAGAAGCACTATGCCATGGATATCGGCGGATCCGAACAGGCCGAGTTCGACCAGATCGCCGCCTTCCGCAAATTCCTGCTGTTCGTGCGGGACACGATCAAGTTCCGCCACCCGATGCATCCCGATATCCACTGGTCGCCCCAGGCAGGCCATACCGGCACCCTGGTCAAGAACGGTGGACGCTATGACCATGTCTTCGCCACCGAGGCGTTCAACGACGGCATGCAGGCGGTGATCGCGGCGAGAGACCTTGCCCATGCCCCGGCGCTGGACGGCCTGCCGAGATTCAATGAAAGCGAAGGCCATGGCCCGAAACGCGCGCATGACGTGGCCGAGTATTTCGACGACCTCGCCAATTCGATCATGCTGGACATCTACCGCAAAGATTTTGCCATCTTCAAGTACCGCCGCCAACCGGGCCGCGAGGGCCCGCGCGAGGCATTGGACATGGCTGAGGTGAACGAGAAGCTCGCGCGCTAGATCGCCGGGGGTCCGGCCTCGGCCCGCGTGTCCTGGCTGAAGACATTGACCCAGCCAGCCTCCGTCCGCCGCCAGATCGAGCTGACATACATCGCCTCGTCTGCGCTGGCGCCCGTCCGCCGGAACACTGCCCGGTACGAGATCAGCGCATGGTCATCGCCCAGCGACATCCAGCGCAAATGTGACAACTGGAACCGCGCCACAGTCGGCCCCTCCGCCAACTGACCGACATGATCTGCCTTGCCGGCGAACCCGCTCGGATAGACACCCAGAAATGTCGGATCCAGATGAGCCGCATCGGCTGCCGCATCGCCACGGGTCAGCGCTTGCCAGACGCGGGTCTCACACTCTTTCAGATCGTCCAAAAGCAAAGCGTGATCCCCCGGGGCTGAACCGCTTGACAGTCTTTGCCCCCTTCTGACACTCCGCTGCCATGCCGCCCACCCATTTCCTGCTCCACGTCCCCAAATGTGCCGGCACCTCTGTCGAGGCGCATTTCGCGCGGCATCTCGGCCCCGGCTTTCTGATCGCCCCGCGATGGGAAAGCCCGCTGCGCAACGTGATCGGCAACCGTTACCGCGGCCTCGACATGCGCGGGATCCATGCCGTTTCCGGCCACTCTCTCAGCCTGTCGCTCAAGGCACGGGTCGCCGGCGAAGTCCGCGAGAGCGTTCTGCTGCGCGACCCGCTCGGCTACTTCCTCAGCTTCTACAATTACCGCTGGGCCCGGCACGCAGCGGGAGATGCAAAGCCCCCGGACTTCGCTCTCTGGTACCGGACGCAAAGGCGCAATCCGATCACGCGCTTCCTTCTCAACCGGTATTTCGAGCAAGGCATCCCCGCCCTCTACCGCTTCTCCTCGCAGGGCCGGCTTGCCTGGCTCGAGCATCGGCTGGCCAGTTTCCACTTCGTCGGCTCCTACCGCCATGCCGGCGAGATGATCGCCGGGATCAGCCGCGAGATGGGTCTCCCCGAACAGGCCGAGCGCGAGAACGTGACCCCGGTCCGCCACCTGACCGCCGATGCGATCCCGGCCCCCCTCCGCAGCCAGATCCTCAAAGAGAATGCCGCCGATCAGGCCCTGTATGACCGGTGGGCCAACCGACTATGGCAAGGGTCACCGCCCGAGCCGATGCCAAACCTGCCCAGCTTCGATCAGGCCCGATACGCCCTGGCCGACAGTCTCGGCGGCATCGCCAAGAAGCTGCTCCGTTAAGTGGCGCAGAATGCCGCCTCCCGGACCTGCCGCCTATCCGGCCCAGCGCATGGCTGGGCGGGCGGGCAG
>JBCBIS010000024.1:0-30179 GCA_038524325.1 Pseudomonadota bacterium | reverse complement strand
CCCCCTGACATCACTGCGCTCCAGACCGGCCGGCCAGAGCCGATGTCCACGCCCAGAAGCTCGCCCGAGGAATAGGGCAGGACCGCCAGCCCCCCGGCCATGGCCGGGCTGGCTCCGCCCAGCAAGCCAGCATCCGATGTGATCCCCTGATGGCGCCAGATGACACGCCCATCCGTCGCGGCCAGGGCAAAGCTCTGATTGTCGCGCGTCACGGCAACCACCAGCCCGTTCGCCACCGCCGGAGCGGCGCGGAGCGGAGCGTTGAACCGCTTTCGCCACAGCAGGTCACCGGTGTTGAGGTCGAGCGACAGCACCTCGCCAAAACCAGTCGTGGCGAACAGCGCGCTGCCCTCGGCGGCCAGGCCGCCGCCGAACCCTTCCTCGCCATCCTCGCCCTCGGGCGCCAAATCGGTGCGCCAGCGCAGGTCACCAGAGCCGGTATCGAAGGCGCTGACCGTCGCGGCGGCATCCAGGGTCAGGACCAGACCACCCGCCACGATCGGGGGTGACGTGATCCAGCTCTCATCGGAATTGCCCTGACCCGCATCGCTGCGCCAGGCGATGCTGGGGGATGCCGGGCCTGCGATGTTACCGCTGTTATGGCCAGGCCGGCCATTGGTCTGGCTCCAGGTCTCGAGCGGAATCGGGGCGGAGAGTGGCAGCCTGACCGTGTCGGTCTGGCCCTCGTTTGTCTCCTGCTGGCGCAGCTTGATCCGCTCGCCTTCCAAGCGGTCGTCATCGCCGCCGAACAGGCCGCAGCCGGCGAGCATGGACGTCGCAAGGACGAGGACCCCTGCGCCCGAGGCGCGTCTCATGGACAGAAGCCTCATTGGTTCACTCCCCCGGTTGGCGCCGCGACGCCACCTTCGGCCCCCAGCGTTGTCAGTGTCTCCGCACCGGAGGCCCGCAGCAGATCGATCGCCCGGGCCTGCAACCCACGCGGCAGCGCCGGATCGGCCAGGATGGCGCGCAGTTCCTGATGTGCCGCGTCGGTATCGCCACGGTTCAGCATCAGAATGGCGCGCAGTTCCCGCGCCAGAAGACGATAAGGCCGGCCGGGGGCCATGAGAGGTTCAAGGTCGCGCATCACGGCCTCCGGCGCCTCGCTCACAGCCGCGAGGCGGGCGGCCCGCAGGGCGGCGAGATCGGTATAGGCGGCATCGATATCCCCTCGCCCCGCGATCTGGCGGTAGAGATCGATGGCGGCGACGAGGTCGCCTGCGGCCACGGCCGCTTCGGCCTGTCGAAAGTCCGCCAGTGCAGCGGGCGGTCCGCTCAACAGCGAGCGGGCATCGCCAGCACGGTCGGGATCGGCCAGATCCTCGCTGAGCAGGATGCTGCCGATCTCCTCCGCCGCCTGACGGTCCTGATCCTGCTGCCACTGCCACGCCGCGGCCAGGCCAACCAGAGCCAACGCGCCGGCGCCGATCCAGGGCCCCCAGCGTTTGAGCTGACGGTTCATGCGGTCGCGGTCGACCTCTTCGCTCACCTCTCGGATAAATGAATCGCTCTCGCTCACGCACGCCCTCCGTCTCGTTGGCGCGCGACCATAGAGCCGAGTGTCTGCCGGGGAAAGTGTTTTGCGCCTATGGGCGAGGTTCGCTCATGCGAGGCAAGTCGGGGTAGAGCGGCGCCTCCGACGCGGCGGAAGGCAGGTCGCACTGCAAAGAAGCATGCATCATGGCCCAAGGGAACAAAGGTCGGCGCACCGCCCGGCCAGATCTCGGCCTGTGGCGGAACGCACGAGGCGGGAGCCCCCGCAGAACGCGCTCGTCTCAGCCCAGCAGGCCGGTGACGTAGCGGTCGCTGGCCAGCATGACCATCATGTGAATGGCAAAGCTGCCGATGATGACGATCAAAAAGCCGCCGATCACGCCTTCGGCCGGGAAGACCGCGCGCCAGATTTTCCAGATATCGTTCATGTCATTCTCCTCCGATCACGCGCCTGGGAACCAGGGCAGCCAGGAATAGACCAGCACGTGGGCGACAAAAGCGGCGCCGCCCCAGATGATCATGCCACGGCAGATGTAGTCGTGGACTTCCTTGCATTCGTCGTCGGTGAGACCCGTCCGGTTCATCGCCGGAGATGGTGTATCAGCCATCGCACTCCTCCATTGTCCTGCTTGCGGACATTCTGACGTCTATCTGCCCTGCTGACCGCCCCTCCTGGACATGGCTTTCCCGGGGGTCCCCGGTCATTCCGCGCCGGCTGTCGCCCGGACAAGCCGGGCTGCAAAGCGGGACCAAGATTCCACTTATCGCTCTCAACGTCAATAAAATATGACATATAGTGCTGTAAGTTTTTAGTTACAGATTGAGATCTAAGCGGTGCCGAGAGAACGGTGACAACTGGTACCGATCGGCGCCGCCGCGCCGCTTACGTTGCTGGCAACACCATTCGGGAGAGCGCTATGGCAGAGCAAACACCAAAGCCTGAAGAAGACCGTGGCCCCAAAACGACGGACGGCGCGGCCGAGCCGCTCGCTGACAACGATCTCGACACAATCAGTGCCGCGCAGGGCGGGTCATCGAAAGGCGGCCACATATCGAAATGGCTGCCGAAAAGTCCCAGCGGACGGGGATCTTGGTCGATCTAGCGGGCGATCACGCCTTTTTGCGATAGGTGTGCTCGTCGCCGGGGAAGGTCTTGGCGCGCACCTCATCGGCATATTGCTGGACGCTGGCCTGCATCATCTCTTGCATCGTGCCATAGCGTTTGACGAAAGTGGGCACGCGCGGCAGCAGGCCGACCATATCCTCGAAGACCAGGATCTGCCCGTCGCATTCCCGGCCGGCGCCGATGCCGATGGTGGGGATTAGAAGCTCGGCCGTGATCCGTTCGGCCAGGCTGACGGCGACCCCCTCGACCACCACGGAAAACGCCCCCGCTTCCTGCACCGCCAGCGCATCGGCGACGACGCCGTCAAAAGCCGCCTCGTCGCGCACCGCCTTGAAGCCGCCTGCCGTGTTCATCGCCTGCGGCATCAGGCCGATATGGGCCATGACGGGGATGCCGCGACGGGTCAGGTGGCGGATCGTGGGCGCCATTTCGACCCCGCCCTCCAGCTTCACCGCATGGCAGCCGGTTTCCTTGATCACGCGCGAGGCATTGCGGAAGGCGACCTCGGGGCTTTCTTCGAAACTGCCGAAGGGCATGTCGACCACCACCAGCGCCTTGTCGGCCCCGCGCACGGTGGCCTGGCCATGCATAATCATATGCTCCAGCGTGACCCCCAGCGTGTTCGGCATGCCATGGATCACCATGCCCAGACTGTCGCCGACCAGCAGCAGATCGCAGACCTCGTCACAGATTGCCGCCACATGGGCGGTATAGGAGGTCAGGCAGACCAGCGGCTCGCCCCCTTTGCGGGCCATGAAATCGGGCACCGTCATACGTTTGCGCGGTTTCGCATCTGGGGATGCGATGGCCGCACGCTTCGAGATCGTCGATTGGGTGGACATGTGGACCTCCGGATAGACGGACGGCGTCAACCTAATCGGTCTTGACCTGCAAGCAAACCCGGTTTGCGGCGCGCATCCTAGAGCCGGCCCAAGCGTCACGTTTTGTTGACGGACGGATTTGCCTATATTGTGGCGTAGAAAGGCTCCACCGGAACGGAGTGAAGGACCTCTTATGCGGATTGGCCCCATTTTGCTCGCCCTCGCGCTGGTCGCGGGTTTGGCCTATTGGTTCGGGTTGCGCGACCCCGCGGAACGCGCGGCCCTGCTCGCCAAAGCCAATGGCGAGGCGGCGGCGACCCAAACGGCGGAACTCCCCGTCCTAGGCAATGGCGAGGACAAGCTGCGACCGGTGCGCGTGATGGTGCTGGAGGTGGAGGCCGCCGAAACCCGCCAGACCCTGGTCGTGCGTGGCCGCACCCAGGCCAACCGCACCGTGCATGTCCCTGCCGAGACCACCGGCATCATGGTCAGCCAACCGCTGCGCCGGGGCGCCGAGGTCGTCGAGGGCCAGGTCCTCTGCAAGCTCTCCTCCGGCACCCGGCAGGCACAATTGCGCGAGGCGGAGGCGCAGCTCGCCCGGGCCGAGGCCGATTTCGCCGCCGCCGACCGGCTGAGCGAGCGTGGTTTTGGCGCCGCGACCACGCGTAACGCACGGCAGGCCGAATTGCAGGCCGCCGAAGCCGCCGTGGATCTGATCGAATGGGACATCGAAAAGCTGGAGATCCGCGCACCCTTCGATGGCGTGTTGGAGAGTGACACAGCCGAACTCGGCGCCCGGCTCGCACCGGGAGAGGCCTGTGCGACGGTCATCGATCTGTCGGTGGTCAAGGTCGTGGGCTATATCGGCGAACAGAATGTCGACCAGATCGCCCGGGGCGGCACCGCGCAGGCGCGCCTGATCACCGGGGCCGAATTGGCTGGCGACATCACTTTCATCAGCCGGATGGCCGACGAGGACACGCGGACCTATTTGCTAGAAGTCACTTTAGACAACACGTCGGGAACTTTGCGAGACGGGATGACGGCGGAATTGATGATCGACCTGCCGGCGGTGACCGCCCATCTGGTGCCGCAATCGGCCTTGACGCTGGATGACAATGGCCGGATGGGCGTGCGCCTGGCCGAAGGCAGACAAGCCCGGTTCGCGCCTGTGGCCCCGCTGCGCGACACCGCCGATGGCATCTGGGTGCGCGGCCTGCCCGATCTGGCGCGGATCATCGTGGTCGGCCAGGAATTCGTCCGCGATGGGCGCGAGATTGTCCCGGTCTCGGTCAGCCGCGAGGATCTTGGATGACCGGTTTGATCGACTGGTGCGCCTCGCGCGCGCGGATGGTGCTGGCCTTCGTCGTGATCTCGGTCGCGGCGGGGCTGGTCTCCTATCTGTCGCTGCCCAAGGAGGGCGCGCCAAATATCGATATCCCGGTGCTCTACATCTCGGTCCCCCTGCCCGGGATCTCGGCGCTCGATGCCGAGCGATTGATCGTCAAGCCGCTCGAAACCGAGATGCGCGGGGTCGAGGGCGTCAAGGAGATGACCGGCGTCGCGACCGAGGGGCACGCCTCGATCCTGCTCGAATTCGACTTCGGCTGGGACAAGGCGGCGGTGCTGGCCGATGTCCGCGACAAGCTGGACCGCGCCAAGGCAGAGTTCCCGGCCGATGCCGAGGAACCGCGCATCACCGAGGTCAATCTCAGCCAGTTCCCGATCCTGACCGTCAGCCTGGCCGGCGCAGCGCCGGAGCGGACCCTGGTCAAGCTCGCCAAGGATCTGCAGCGCGAGATCGAGGCGGTGCCGAGCGTCTTGGAAGTCACCCTGAACGGCCATCGCGACGAGATGATCGAGGTCGAGATCGACCCGCTGCGACTCGAATCCTACAACGTGACCACTGGCGACCTGTTGAACGTGGTTGACCGCAACAACATGCTGGTGGCCGCCGGCGCGGTCGAGAGCGGGACCGCAAGCTTCTCCGTCTCGGTTCCCGGCGCGTTCGAGACGATCTCGGACGTTACCAATCTGCCGGTTAAGGTCAGCGGCGACCGGATCGTGCGGCTGCAGGATGTGGCCACGATCCGCCGTACCTTCGAGGATGCCGAGGGGTTCGCCCGCTATAATGGCTCGAAATCGATATCGCTGCAGGTCTCCAAACGCATCGGCGAGAACATCATAGACACGGTGGACGCCGTGCGCGCCGTGGTCGATTCCGAGGCCGCGAAATGGCCGCAGCCACTGGCCGAGGCGGTCACGATGTCCATCGCCATGGACGAGAGCGCCGAGGTCCGCGACATGGTGGGCCAGTTGGAAAGCTCGGTGATGACCGCGGTGATCCTGGTGATGCTGGTGGTGCTGGCCTCGCTCGGCTTCCGCTCGGCGCTGCTGGTGGGGGTGGCGGTGCCCTGCTCGTTCCTGCTCAGCTTTGGGCTGATGGGCGCCTTGGGGATGACCATCTCGAACATGACCATGTTCGGGCTGATCCTGGCGGTCGGCATGCTGGTCGATGGCGCCATCGTGGTGGTCGAGTATGCCGACAAGCGGATCAAGGCGGGCGAGGGCCCGATGCGCGCCTATGCCGGGGCCGCAAAGCGGATGTTCTGGCCGATCGCCGCCTCGACCGCCACGACGCTCTGCGCCTTCCTTCCGATGCTGTTCTGGCCGGGCATGCCGGGCGAGTTCATGGGGCAGTTGCCAATCACCCTGATCTTCGTGCTGACCGCCTCGCTGATCGTGGCGCTGATCTACCTGCCGGTGCTCGGCGGCATCACCGGGCGCGTGACCCGGGCCTGGGATGGCGTGGTCGAGGGGTTCCGCGACGCCCCCCTGCGCGTGCGCTTGATCCTGCTGGCGGCCATGGCGGGCGCAGCCGCAATGCTGGTGCTGGCGCTGCTGCAGACCGCTCAGGCACCGATGGCCGCGGTTCCGGTCGCGATCTGGCTGCTAACGGCGTGGCTGGCCTTCAAGCCCCGCCCGCGGCGCCAGACCGCACAGCGCTATCAGCGCACAGGCTTTGGCAGCTTCGTCGCCCTGATCGTGAAAAACCCGGTCGGCCCGCTGGTGGCCCTGGCGGTCGCGGTGGCCAGCGTCGTCTCGATCTTTGGCTACTACGGCGAGAACAACAACGGAACCGAGTTCTTCGTGAAGACCGATCCGACCCGGGTCATCGTCTATGTCCGAGCACGCGGCAATGCCTCGCTGGAGAACAACGACCGGCTGGTGCGCATGGTCGAGAACCGGGTGCTGAGCGTGCCGGGCATCTCCAGCGTCTTCGCCTTTTCGGGCGATGGCGGGCTGGCCACCGGCTCGGATGACGGGCCACGCGACACGATTGGTCAGATTCAGTTCGAACTGGTCAATTGGCGCCAGCGCGGCTCGGGCGATGACATCGTCAACATGGTCCGCGCGCGGGTCGCCGATCTGCCCGGCATCAAGACCGAAGTGTTCATTCAGGAAGGCGGCCCGCAACAGGGCAAACCCGTGCAATTGGAATTGCGCTCGAACACTTGGCCGGAGCTGTTGGAGGCCGCCGCCATCGCTCGCGCCCGGTTCGAAGCAACCGAGGGCCTGGTCGAAATCGACGACACCCGCCCCCTGCCAGGCATTGAATGGCAAATCACGGTCGATCGCGCGACCGCCGGCCGCTATGGCGCCGATATCGCCAGCGTCGGTCCGATGGTGCAATTCGTGACCCGCGGCGCAACGCTTGACACCTACCGCCCGGACGATCTGGACGAGGAAATCGATATCCGGGCGCGCTTCCCGGAGGAGGACCGGGTGCTCTCCACCTTGGATGAGTTGCGGATCCCGACCGAACGGGGGCTGGTGCCGCTGTCGAACTTCATTGAGCGCAAGCCGGTGCCGAAACTGGCCGAAATCAGCCGGCGCGATACCGAACGCTACATCCTGATCCGCGCCGATGTCGGCCCCGGCGTCTCGGAAAACGAGAAAATCGCCGAGTTGCAGGACTGGGCCAAAGACGCCGCGCTGCCCCCTACCGTATCGGCCCGCTTTGTCGGCGATTGGGAGGAGCAGCAGGAGAGCATGGCCTTCCTCATCCAGGCCTTCGCCGGGGCGCTGGGGCTGATGTTCGTGATCCTGTTGGCGCAGTTCAACTCGATCTATAACGCCATCCTGGTGCTCAGCGCCGTGGTGATGTCGGTGGCCGGGGTGCTGATCGGGATGCTGGTGATGGGGCAGACCTTCTCGATCATTATGACCGGGACCGGAATCGTGGCGCTGGCCGGGATCGTGGTGAACAACAATATCGTGCTGATCGATACCTATCAGGAATTCGCCAAGCGGATGGACCGGCTAGAAGCGATCGTGCAGACGGCCGAGGCCCGGATCCGCCCGGTTCTGCTGACCACGATCACAACCATGGCGGGGCTGACACCGATGATGTTCGCGGTCAGCCTGGATTTCACGACTGGATCGGTCAGTTTCGGGGCGCCGACGGCGCTCTGGTGGACCCAGCTCGCAACCGCGGTGGTCTGGGGCCTGGGCATCGCCACGGTGCTGACGCTGCTGGTGACCCCAGCCGCCCTTGCAGCCCGGGAATGGGTGACCCGCGGTGCCTATGGCGGCCTGCGCCTGGTCGCGGCCATGCTGACACCGGGCAGCGCTTTTTGGCAGGACCGCAGGCTGCGGCGGCAACTCCGCCGGGCAAAGCCCGACGATGTGCTCGTCTGGGAGGACCCGACCCCTCCCTCCCCGACCCTGCTCCGCGCCGCCGAGTAGACGTCACCCTTGCCAAACGGAGTCGGGTTCTGACGAACCCGACACGCCATACCCTCGCCCAAGACCTTGCGGTCTCGGGCGAGGTGCGGGTCCAGGCGGCGCCGATCCGAGACTGGCCAAACGGGATTCGCGATGTTTCCACGCCTGAGGGTCGCAAGAGGCGCCCGCTCCTCGGTCAAATCGGGACGATTTTACCGAGGGCATGGTGTATCGGCCCGGAACGGGCCGATTCCGTTCAGGTCGTTTGCTCCGTGACAGAAGTTTCATCCGCATCTTGGCGCGCCCACATCTGGGCATAGAGACCCCCAGTCGCCAGCAGCGCGGCATGCGTGCCGCGTTCCGCCACCCGACCGTCCTCCAGAACCAGGATCTGATCCGCATCCACAACGGTCGACAGCCGGTGCGCCACCATCAGCACCGTCCGCCCCTGGCCCAGGCGGCGTAGTTCCGCCTGGATTTCCCGCTCGGTGCCGGTATCCAGCGCCGAGGTCGCCTCGTCCAGGATCAGGATCTTCGGATTTTTGAGGACTGTCCGGGCAATGGCCACCCGCTGCTTCTCGCCGCCCGAGAGCTTCAGCCCCCGCTCGCCGACCATTGTGTCATAGCCCTCGGGCAGCGCGGCGATGAAGTCGTGGATCCGGGCCGATTTCGCCGCCGCCTCGATCTCCTCGCGCGACGCACCTGCCCGGCCATAGCCGATATTGTAGCCGATCGTATCGTTGAACAGCACAGTGTCCTGCGGCACCACCCCGATCTGGGCGCGCAAGCTCTCCTGCGTCACATCCCGGACGTCCTGGCCATCGATCTCGACCGCGCCGGAGGTCACATCGTAGAACCGGAAAAGGAGCCGCGCGATCGTGGACTTGCCTGCGCCAGAGGGCCCTACCACCGCCAGGGTGCCTCCACCGGCCAGGTCGAAATCCACATCGCGCAGGATCGGGCGCCCCCTTGCCTCGACCGAGCCATAGTCGAACCGCACCTCACGGAACCGCACGCGCCCCTCGGAGACGGCGATCTCCTGCGCATCTGGCCGGTCGACCACGTCAGGGGCCTGATCGGTCAGCTCGTACATCTCGCGCATATCGACCAGCGCCTGCCGGATCTCGCGATAGACCGTGCCCAGGAAGTTCAACGGCACCGTGATCTGGATCATAAAGGCATTGACCATCACAAAGGAGCCGACGGTCAGCGTGCCCGCCTGCACCTCCCAGGCGGTCATCGCCATCACGGTCACCATGGCCGCCGCGATGATGAACGCCTGGCCCGAATTCAACAGCGCCAGCGAGCTCTGGGTGCGGATCGCCGCTTTCTGATAGAGCGCCATCGCCCGGTCATAGCGGTCGGCCTCGCGCCCATCAGCGTCGAAATACTTCACCGTTTCATAGTTCAGCAGGCTGTCGACCGCCTTCTGATGCGCGTCCTGATCCTCCTTGTTCATCTCTATGCGGATTTTCACCCGCCATTCGGTGACCCGGAAGGTGAAGGTCACATAGGCCGCGATGGTCACCAGCAGGACGGTGAAATAGGACCAGCCGAACTCGATCCAGAAGATCGCGGCGACAATCGCCAATTCCACCATCAGAGGCACGATGCTGAACGCCAGAAAACGTAGCAGGAAATCGATCGCCTTGACCCCGCGATCGATGATCCGGCTGAGCGCCCCGGTCTTGCGCGAGATGTGATAGCCGAGCGACAGGCGGTGCACATGGCGAAAGGTGCGCAGGGCCAGTTGCCGCAAGGCATGCTGGCTGACCGGCGCAAAGATCCAGTCGCGCAATTGTTGCAGCACCGTGCCCGACAACCGCGCCACGCCATAGGCGACGACCAGCAGGATCGGCGCGGCCACGATCTGACCTGTCAGCCCGTCCACCGCATCGCGGTAGAGAAACGGCATCATGATCGTGGCACCCTTGGCCGCCACTAGCATGATCAGAGCGAACAGGACCCGCGCCTTCAGGTCCCGCCGCCCCTCGGGCCAGAGATCGGGCAAGGCCCGGATGAGGATCCGGATATCCGGCGTGCCCATTTCGGTTGCGCTGCGCGAAGGGCGCCGTCTCGTCCGCCGCATCGCATGCTCCTGGGAAGAGGTGCCCTATTCGCTGTCGACCAGCTCGGGCACTGTGAAGACCTGACCAGGATATATGAGATCCGGGTCGCGGATCAAATCGGAGTTGGCCGAGAAAATCAGCGAGTAGCGGATGCCTTCGCCATAATACCGTTCGGCGATGCGCCAGAGGTAGTCGCCGCGGGCGATTTCCACTTCCCGCTGGGTCAGGGTCTTGGGCCCGTCGGCCTGGGCATAGGTGAACGGCGTCTCGATCCGGCTGACCACGTCGCCGCCCTGGCCGATCTCGTCAAAGCGCAGCAATTGCGCCGCCTTGGCGCGGACCACCGGCAGTTCCGCGGTCCAGACGCCGGGCGGGACGACTTCGGCCACGCCCGCCAGCTTTGCGTTGATATAGATCCGCACCTTGTTGCCCGTCACCGCGCGGCCCGAAAGGTCGACATCGCCCCCCTCGGCATAGGAAATGCGGTCGAGCCGCACCCCCGACCGGTCGAGCGGCGCGGGCTGGAGCAAGGCGCCCTCCCCCCCTCCGGTCCGAACCAGGACAGGGGCGGCGCCGTCTTTCTCCGCTGGCAGGATCAGCACCTCGTCGCTGAGGACCTGCGTCTCGGCCGGCGCGCGGGGCACCGTGGGGCCGGAACCCGCCGCGGCGGCGGATTGGATAGCCGGGCGCGATGGCGCACCGGCATCCAGCGCCCCGGCCGTGGGCGCCGCTGGGTTTGCACGGGCGAGATCGACAGCCCGGGTGTCCGTCTCGGCCTGCGCCGGTGCGTCCTGCAGAGCGGCTTGGTCGAGCGTGCCGGACCGGCGCGTCACATCGGGTTCCGCAAGCTCTGGGTCTCTCGCTGCCAGTTCGGCGCGGTCCTGCTCGGCGCCCGCCACCCGCAGGCTGAGCCGCCTCGGCGTGCCGGTGCCGGCCACGCGGAGCAGGCTTACAAAACTGCCTGTCTCGTCCACCGCTTCGGTGGCGACGATCGTGCCATCGAGCAGGATCTCGACCTCGCTGCCCGGCGGCGCTTGCCCCGCGATGACGGCCTGTCCCTGTGGATCGATCCGGACCACGTCGAACCGAGTCTCGCTGGCCGGATCGGCCCGCAACGCCTGCGAGAGCGCGGCGAGATCGCCATCGATGGCATCGGCGGCTGGCGCGACCGCAAGCCTCGGCGCATCGGCAACCGCCCCGCCAGCTTTCGGCGATGCCGGTTCGAGCGCTGGCAGGGTTTCGGTCTGGGACACCTCCTCCTGCAACGGCGCGGGCGCGACCCGGGCGGGTTCCGATGCACGCGCGATCTGGTCATTGCGTGCGGCGGCCCGATCAAGCGCCGGACCCTCCTCCTCAGGAACCGAGACAACAGCGATGCCGGGCGCCGCCTCCACCTGCTCTGCACGCTCTGGAGCGGGTTGTTGCAGCACAATGGCCGCAGCGGCGGCTGCTGCGATCCCAACCGATCCGAGGACGATTGCGCTGGTCTTCATAATGGGTCACCTTATCCGACCGAGTGGCACTCTAGCCCATCCGATCAACCCCGTGTAGCTTTTCGTTAAGCCTGAATATCGGAACCGAGCCATGCCGCAAAGCGCCCCCGCGCATAATATCTGCCTGTTCTGCGGCTCACGGCCCGGACATGGCCCGGAGTTCCTGGCCGAGGCCGAGGCTCTGGGGCAGACCCTGGCCGCACGCGGGTTGGGGCTGGTCTATGGCGCGGGCGATCTGGGCCTCATGGGGGCTGCGGCCCGGGCAGCGAAAGCGGCTGGCGGGCGCGTGACGGGTTTTATCCCGCGCCATCTGCTGGACCGTGAGGTCGGCAATCCGGGCCTCGACGCCATGATCGTCACCGAGACAATGCATGAGCGCAAGAAACTGATGTTCGAAAACTCGGATGCGGTGGTCGCCCTGCCCGGCGGCCCCGGCACGCTCGACGAGTTGATCGAGGTGCTCACTTGGCGCCAGATCGGCCTTCATGCCCGCCCGATCGTCCTGATCAGCACGGGAGGGTACTGGCAGCCGCTGTTAGACCTCATCGACCACCTGATCGGCCACGGCTTTGCCGATACCGGGTTCCGCGCGTATTATGATGTGGTGGGCACGGCGGAGGAGGCTGTGACCCTCCTCCAGACCAAACTCACTGGCTGACCGGCGGCGGGTCAGGACAGCGCGGCGCGCGCTCCCTCCAACACATCCTCGGCGGTCAACTGCGCGCGCAGCGGCGAGATCGTCACCCAGCCATCATGGCAGAGCTTGGCATCGCTGCCTTCCGGCGCCGAGGCATTGCGCGTGCCGTGGCGATAGAACTGATACTCGCGCCCGTTCGGCGCCTGATAGCTCACCACGTCAAAGGTGGCATCGGCCCGGATGCCCTGCGGACAGACGGTGAGGCCTGCCACCTCCGCCACGGGCTTCGCCGGAAAGTTCACATTGTAGAAGACGCCGGGCGGGAAGGGCATCGCCAGGACCCGGCGCACAACCTCGGCCCCCATGGCGCGGGCGGCGGCGAAGAGGTCTTCGGGGCCGGTCTTGGCATAGAACTGGCTGAGCGCAATGGCCTTTGCCCCTGCCAGGGCCGCGTCCATCGCGGCACCCACCGTGCCCGAATAGACCACATCCTCGGCCACGTTATGCCCGCGATTGACGCCAGAGATCACCAGATCGGGCGGGGTCTCGGCCAGGATCTTGTGCAGCCCGACCAGCGCGCAATCAGCCGGAAAACCGTCGATGGCGAAGCGCCGATCCGAGATCCGGTTGAGCCTTGTGGGCACGGTATAGCTGATCGCATGGCTGGCGCCGGAGCGCTCGTTCTCCGGCGCGACGATCCAAAGCTCGCCGTCAGGGCCCGCGATTTCGGCAGCGATCGCCTCGGCAACCGCCAAGCCGGGCGCAGTGATCCCGTCGTCATTGGTGATGAGGATACGCATGAGGGCCCTTTCGCAGGCAGAGGGTCAGCTGCCCGCCGGCCGGGCGGCGCTGAATTGACGGGCGATGGCGGTATGCGCCGCCCGGATATCGGCGGTCGAGCGCGGCAAGCGCGACAGCGTCGCGTCGAAGAAGACCTGCGGGCTGAACGCATCGCCCAGATTGCACCCTGCGACCTGGCTGTCACGCACCTCGCAGCGGACATAAAGCGGCGCGCCGAAATTCATCTTCTCGTTCGCCTGGGACGCGATCGCATAGACCACATCGGTGGTCTGGCCGCGGAAATTCTCCTGCCCCGAGCAAAACAGCAGATCGCCCTGAGCCTGGCAGGCATTGCTGGGGCGCCGGGATTGCAGATCGCCGATCACCTTCGAGTAATTCTCGAGCAAGGGACGCGCCACAGTCGCCAGCCAGACATTGCCATCGAGCAGATCCGAGTCGAACTGCGACTGGGTCAGGACACCGCCAACCGGCAGCGGGTTCCCGGCACAACCGGTGCCGCGCGGCACTTGCGGGGCAAGCGGTTTCTCGCGGTCGACATTCGCCGTCGCTTCGGTCTCGAGCAGCACGAGACGCCGGACGATCTGTTGGGGCAGAGCAACCTCCGCGCCGCCGATATTGTAATGCACGAGACCCGGGCGGCCGTCGCAGGCCGTCAGGTCGAGCCAGCTCGGATTGGCGGCCGCGGTCGCCGCGGTCGCAGGCGCCTCGCTGCTGGGGCTGGCCTGCGTCACCGGTTCGTTCCCGCAAGCGCCAAGAGCAAGCAACGATGCGCCCAAAAGCGCCGATTTCCACATCACATTCTCGACCACGTCATTCTCCTCATCACCGCGTCGCGGCTGTCATGGTCCCCCGATACCAACCCCAGGGGCGCGTTCTAGGCCACTGAATGCTGAGCGTCCAGAACCGATGCACGCCGAAGCGTGGAAACCCATGGGCGACAAATCCGCCCTCACCTCCGATGTCCCGCCGGTCGACAAAGCGCCTTGGGGGGAGATTGCCCTCCAGCCACCGCCTGCGGGATTGGTGGCGGTCCGATCCATGGTAAAATTACGCTGGGGGACGATTCAGCACGGGTGAGGGCGCCATGACGGCATTTGCTCCACAATTCGACGTGACCACTCTGAACGGCCTCAACGGCTTTGTGGTCGAAGGGATCAACCCCTTTTTCGGCAATGGCATCGGCTCCGGCGGCGCAGTCTCGGCCGCGGGAGATATCAATGGCGATGGAATCGGCGACATCGTGATCGGAGCGGAACGAGGCGTCAGCCTTGACCCTGTCACGGGCCAGCAAAGGTTCACCGCGGGCGAGGTCTATGTCGTCTTCGGCACCCGCGCCGGTTTTCCGGCCAGCGTCGACCCGGGGGCCTTGGACGGCACCAACGGGTTCCGCCTGCTGGGCGGGCGCGAGGCGCAAGGGCTGGGCTTCAGCGTCTCGGGCGCGGGAGATGTGAATGGCGACGGGGTCGACGACCTCCTGCTCGGCACTCGCGCCACCGGGCTGGGGCAAAGCGCCGAGCCAGGCGAGGCCTTTATCATCTTCGGCCAGACCACGCCTTTTGCGGCGGTGCAGGATATCGGCACGCTGCAGGCCGGTCAGGGGTTTCGCGTGGTCGATCCGAACCCCTCGATCCCCGGGCAGCTCGGCCGCTCGGTCACCGATATCGGAGATTTCAACGGCGACGGCATCGGCGATTTCGCGATCGGCGAGGCCAAGGCCTTCAACCCCGCCCGGCCGAGCGATATCGAGCAAGGCGCCGTCCATGTCATCCTGGGCACTGCGGCCGGCTTTCCGGCGGTCGGGGCGCCGAACCAGCTGCCCCGCTCGGTCACCTATTTCGGGCCGCTGGATCAGGCCGGGCTGGGCACGAGTATCAGCGGGATCGGAGACTTCAACGGCGACGGGTTGGACGATCTGATCGCGATGGCCCCGGGCGCCCCCTTCCGCTCGCCGGTCGAGCGTTTCGCCGCGGTGATCTTCGGCGACAACACCGTGCCCGCCACGGGCAATTTCGGGGTGGATCTGAACACCCTGCCGCAAGACGCCTCACGCGGGTTCTTCATCCGCAACCTTGCCGATACCGCAGGCGTGGCGGCCAATGCCGGGGATGTGAATGGCGACGGGCTGGATGATCTGATCGTCGGCGGGCCCAATGCGAATGGCGGGCTGGGCGCAGCCTTTGTGATCTACGGCTCGCGCACGCCGGATTTCAACGTCAGCACGCAGAACCTGGACGGCACCAACGGGTTCACCATTCTCGGCAATCAGGGCTTGGGCTTTCTCGGCGCCAGCGTCCATGCGGCGGGCGATCTGAACGATGACGGCTATGACGATGTGATCGTCGGAGCCTTTGGCGCCAACCGCACCCCACGCCCGGGACGGACCGAGGATTTCATCGGCGGCGCGGCCTATGTGATCTTTGGCGGCCCCGGGGGGCGCGACGCCACGATCTCGGTCGGCGATCTCGACGGGCGGAACGGGTTCGTCGCCCAGGGGATCAGCCCATTCTCCGCCCAGCCCGACGATGCGCTCGGCACCTCGGTGGCCGGCGGGGTGGATGTCAACGGAGACGGCATCGACGATGTGCTGATCGGCGCCGAGGATGCCGGCAGCGCCCCGGGCACGGTGCAAGAGGTCCGCGCCGGGCGCACCTATGTCATCTTCGGCCGCGACACCGGGCAGTTGCCGCTGGTCAACGGCACGAACGGCGCCGATCAGTTGCAAGGCGGCCGGGGCAATGACGAGCTGCGCGGGCTGAACGGCAACGACCTGCTGCAAGGGCTCGCCGGCAACGACATCCTGCTGGGCGGGGCCAATAATGACGTGCTCGAGGGTGGGTTCGGCAATGACAACGCCGATGGCGGCGGCGGCAATGACCGGGTGCTCGGCGGGCGCGGCAATGATGTGCTGGAGGGCGGGTTTGGCCGCGACACGCTCAGCTTTGACGATCTCACGGGCATTGCCGGGGTGACTGCCGATCTCTCGCGCCAGGGCGTGGCACAGGACACCGGCGCGGGACAGGACATCTTCACCGGCTTCGAGAATCTCGAGGGCTCAGATTTCGACGATGCCCTGACCGGAGACGACGCAGCCAACACCCTGACCGGCGGGGACGGAGACGACATGCTGGCCGGTCTGGGCGGGCAGGACGCGTTTGTCGGCGGAGCGGGCACGGATACGGTCAGCTATGCCAGCTCGCGCGGGCGCTTCGCGGCCGATCTCACCAACACGGTGCGCGGCTTTGGCGATGCGATCGGCGAGACCTATGACGGGGTCGAGAACCTGATCGGCGGGCGCTCGAACGACACGCTGCGCGGCGGGGGCGAGGACAACCGGCTGACCGGCGGGCTGGGCGCGGACAAGCTGTTCGGTCGGGGCGGCGACGACCGGCTGCTGGGCCAGGCGGGCAATGATGTGCTCTATGGCAATGCCGGGGCCGACCGGATGATCGGGGCCGAGGGCAATGACCGTTTCGTCTATTTCTCGACCGCCGACAGCCGGGTGGGCGGTACGCGCCGCGACACGATCACCGATTTCGAAAGCGGAGCGGACCGGATCGAACTGGGCCGGCTGGATGCCGACACGACGCGTGACGGCAATCAGACCTTCGATTTCCTTGCCACCGCCGGATTCTCCGGTAGCGCGGGAGAGCTGCGGTATTTTCAGTCAGTAGCGAACGGGTTCACCCTGCTACAGGCTGATCTGGACGGAGACCGCGTGCAGGATTTCCAGATCGAGTTGACCGGCCTCGTCGATCTGCTCGAGACGGATTTCCGACTATGATGCGGCGCATCCAAAGCATCCAAAGCATCCGGGGCGGTTAGGACCGGGCAAGACCCGCCTCAGAACAGGGCGTGGGCGCCGCGGTCGTCTGCGCCTTCGCCGCGCAGGAGATGGTCATAATGGTCCCACAGCGTCTCTCGCCCGAACTCGGGCGTCGCATCGGCATCATAGCGCTCGGCCACAGCATCCCAGACCAGCATCGACTCGGTCGCATAATACTCGGCAATCCGCGCGAACTCGGCTTTGCGAGAGGCGGCGGGCGAGAGGCGGCCCGCCAGGGCCAGGCCTGACGCGATCCCTCGGATCAGCCGCACCGGCACCTGCCGAAAGCGGGGCGTGAGACCGAGTTTGGCGAAAAGATACGCGCCCTGCGCACGCGGCGTGACCGCAGGCCCGGGCCCGCCGATCGGCAGTACGCGATTCTGGAGGGTCGCATCGCTCAGACAGGCGACGAGATATCTGGCGAGATCCCGGTTCGAGATGGGTTTGCACGCCGTCCCGCGGCCATCTCCGAAGAGCAGATAGGATTTTCCGCCGCGCACCCGCGCGACCTGGCCCGAGAGGGATTTGAAATAGGCGGTCGGGCGTACGATGGAATAGGTCAGGCCAGAGGCGATCAGTTCCGCCTCGAAGGCCAGTTTTGCCCGCTGAAAGGCCAGCCGCGGCTTCTGCACACAGATCGCCGAGAGGAGGACCATCTGACGGATCCGGGCCGCCTGCGCAGCCTTCAGAACAGCGCTGTGAGCCCGATAATCGATGGCCCAGGCATCCTCTGGCGCGCCGGTCCGAGAGGCCATGCAGGAAATCAGAGCATCCGCGCCCGCGCGCAGAATTGCCTGACGCACTGCCGACGGATCCGCGAAATCGGTCACGAGACGCGCGATCCCGGCCAGTTGGGTCTCACATCCATCTCGGAGCGGGTCGGCACGCATCAGACAGACGGGATCGTAGCCGTCCGCCCGCAACTGGCCTGCCACCGCAAGGCCAATTGTCCCGCTCGCACCCAGCAAGAGGACTCGCCGCCCCTCTCCGTTCATCGCACCAGCCTCCCCGTCATTCCCGTGCAAACACCCAGTCCAACTGTGCTCCGAGAGCGGAAGGCTGGGCAAGACCGCAGCCAGGCCCACGCGCAGGGGCGGATGTTTGACAGCGTCGCGCCATTCTGCTCACCTCACCGCAACGCTGCATTTGCAACCAATCGCACTGTCGGGGGTTCTTTCCGCCTCCCGACGGAGCGTTAGGGCATTCTGAATGACCTGACGTCTATTTGGGATACGAGGCGAGGGAGCCGAGACGCACGAGGCGTGACAGTGACGGTCGACGACATCTCTCTACGAAATCTCGCTGAGTTCCGCGCGACCTCGTACCGATTGCGCTGGGCGCTTTATGGCGTTTGTTGGCTTTGGGGACTGATCAATGTCGCCGGAAGCTGGGCGGTGATCTGCATGACGATCGTCATGCTGGCCGATCTGACCGAAATCTTCACCGCGCGCCGTGTCGTTGCCCGGGAGGGGACGGCCGGCTTTGCCCGCGCCGCTCTGCTGTTTCGCATCGGCAATGCGTTGACCGCCTCGGCCCTGGCCTTCACCATCTGTTGTAGCTGGGTCCTAAGCGAACCGGTGACGCGGACTTTTGCCCTCAGCCTGCTGTTCGCAGGCAGCCTGTTCAGCGTGCTGGCGCAGCAGGTCTGGTCGATGCTGATGATCCGCCAGATCATCCTGTTCGGATCGATTCTGTCGGTTCTTATCTTCGAGGTGTTGGTTCTGAAGCCCGAGAACATGACGGCCCATGCCAACGATATTGCAGCCGTCGGCATTCTCGGCCTGGCCGCTATGATGATCAGCCATGTGGCGGCGAAGACCTATCGCGACCTGATCGAAAGTCAGGTCGAACTCGCCCGGGCCCGCGACGATGCCAACGAGGCAAACCAGGCAAAGAGCCGTTTCATCGCGATGATCAGCCACGAAATTCGCACGCCTCTGAACGGGATCCTCGGCATGGCGTCGAATCTGGGCAACGGGTCGCTGGAGCCCGAGCAACGCCGGCAGGTCGAGATCATCGGCGAGTCGGGCCATGCGCTGGCTGAGATCGTCAACGACGTGCTGGATCTGACACAGATCGAAAGCGGGAAGATGCGGATCAACCGCGCGCCGACCAATCTTGGCAAATTGCTGGCGGGACTGCGCGCACTCTACGGAACGCTGGCGGTGGACAAAGGCGTCAACCTGATCTTCGAGGGGGTGGAGCAGCTGCCCGAGAAGCTCTCGCTCGACGAGGTCAGGTTGCGGCAATGCCTGAGCAATCTCATTTCCAACGCGCTCAAATTCACCGAGATTGGCGAGGTGCGGGTGGCGATCTCGTGCGAACCGGTCGCCGCCTGCGCGCGCGAGGACGAGCCGGCGGTGGTGACCATCACTGTCGCTGATACCGGGATCGGGATTTCGGCGGCGGGGTTGGCCAAGCTGTTCGCCCCGTTCTCCCAGGCCGACGAGTCGATAGGCCGGCGGTTTGGCGGAACCGGCCTGGGCCTGAACATCACCCGGCAATTGATCGATGCCATGGGCGGGGAAATCCATGTGAGCTCGGTGCTCGACCAGGGATCTACCTTCACCATCACGCTCCCCACCGAGATCTGTTGCCCGCACGCGATGGCTGATACCGAGGCCGGAGAGACACATGGCCCGGAGGAATTCGCCGGGCGCGGCCTGAGGGTGCTGGTCGTCGATGATGTCGAGACCAACCGAACCGTAATGTCCCTGTTTCTCGCCCCCCTGGGAATCGAGGTGACGACGGCGAGCGATGGCGGCGAAGCGCTGGATGCGCTCCGCCGCACGCAGTTTGACGCGGCGCTGATCGATCTCCACCTGCCGGACATGCTGGGTGTCGAGATTGCCCGTGCGGTGCGACAGGGAGCGGCTGGACCGCAGCATGTGCCGCTGATTGCCGCAACAGCCGATACCAGTGTCGAGCGTTCCTACCTGGAAGGCGCGGGCTTCGACGCGGTGGTGCACAAGCCGATCGATCCGCGCTCGATGCAGTCGGTTCTGTTTGCCCATATCGCGCCGGAGAACAAGGCGACGCGCGTCGCGGTTTGACCGCGCTCACCCCGATTGCGCGTCACTGTGCCGGTCCTCGGCCTTTGCCGGAAGACGCATCTCGACGCAAAGCCCGCCGTCTGGCCGATTGCGGAGCGCGATCGTCCCGCCATGCGCCCGGACGATATCGTTGGCGATGCTCAATCCCAGGCCGATGCCCTTTTGCTTCACCTCGCCGGGATTGTAGATCTGGATGAACGGCGCCATGACCTCGTCCAGCTTCTCGCTCGGGATCCCCGGCCCGCGGTCGAGAATGTCCAGCGCCAGCCATCCGTCCGAACGTCGAGTCCTGATCTCGACCTGCTCATCCGGGGCGCTGAATTTGAGCGCGTTGCCGATGATGTTGATGAAGGCGCGGCGGAGGCGGCTGTGGTCCCCCTCCATCGGAAAGGCTGCGCCATCGGTGCTGAGGTCGATCCGCGACGGCTGATCGGGCTTGGCGCTGTCGATCAGGGTGATCGCCTCGGCAAGAGCGGCCAGCGCGTCGAACACCTGGCTCTCGATCCCGTCGGGGCCCGCGCTCATCGCGATATTGTCCATGATGTCGGTCACGAGTTCCAGGAGATAGCCGCCGCTTTTTCGGATCTCGCTGACATAGGAGAGATATTGCGGCGCCGAGAACGGACCATGGATCTCGTTGCGCATGATCTCGGACAGGCCGATGATCGAGTTGAGTGGTGTGCGCATCTCGTGGCTCATGGTCGCCAGGAACAGCGATTTCGCGCGATCTGACTTCTCCAGCGTCTGATGCGCCTCGATCAGCGCCTTGTTATGCGCGACCAACTCGGTCGTGCGCTGCGCGATTTTGTCTTCCAACTCGCGGTTCAGGTCTTCCAGCGCAATGGCGGCGTCCCGACGCTCGAGCTGCGCGTCAACCCTGGCAGTGAGCACGGGAAACGAGATCGGCTTTGCGACATAGTCATTCGCGCCGGCGGCAATGCACTCGGCCACGTTCGAATCGTCCGACCGGGCCGTTACCATGATGATCGGCAGGCGCGAGCGGTCGAAGCGGGTGCGCAGCTCGATCAGGACCTCCAGGCCACTCATCCCGGGCATCATGTAATCCAGCAGCACCAGATCGGGCACCGCCCGCTCAATCGCGGACAGCGCCTCGTCGCCCGAGCTGGCGATGACCGCCTCATGGCCCTGCCGCGTCATCCGGCGGCGGAGAATCTCCCGATTGTCCGCTTGGTCGTCGACGATCAACACGCGTCTTGACCGCTTCTGGGGTTCGGACGTGCTGCCGTGCATCTCACGCCCCCTGTGCGCGCCTGGGCTCCAATACGTCAAACTCGCCCAGTACGTTGATCAACTCCTTAAAATCGATGGGCTTGGTGAGAAAGGCGTCGAAGCCGGCCATCTCGCAACGGCGGCGGATCTCGGCAGTGGCATGCGCCGTCAGGGCGAAACAGGGGCAGTTCGGTGCGGCCTCGAGATCCCGGATCGCCTGCAGCGCGTCGAAGCCCGACATCACCGGCATTTCGAGATCCATCAGGATCACGTCCGGCGGCTCACGCAGCACATAGTCCACCGCCTCGCGGCCATTGCAGACGACGGCGGCGATGTAGCCGCGGCGTTCCAAACGGCGTTGGATCAGCTCGCGATTGGGCTCGTTATCCTCCGCGATCAGGATGACGGGGCGGTTTGTTGGCATCAGGCAGGCTCGCTCTCGGAGGTCTGGTGAATGCCGATCAACAGATCCGCCGGGCAATGCGCGACGGACAGGGTGCGGGCCGAGCGGCTTTGCGCCTCGGCCAGGACGGGGTCCTGCGGGCGCCAAAAAATTAGGCTGCAGCCATGCTTTTCCACTTCCGCCAGCAGCGGCTGGAGCGCTTGTGGATCCGCGAGGCCGGCCCCGTCGACAACGATGACACGCCCCCCTTCTAGCGGCGTGGGCAGGGTGGCATCCGTCCCGACCGGCGAGACGGTCAAGCGGTGGCCGGCGGACCGGATCAGCGCCGCCACCTCCTCCGACCGGCCATCGGAGGAGAGGATGATCACCTCGGAGGGCGTCGCCCTGACATGGGCCTCGACAAGCTCCAGCAGAACGGGTTTCTGGACCGGCTTGGTCAGCAGATCGCTCGCCCCGGAAGCGAGAGCCCTGCCCCGGTCCTCCTGAACCGTGAGGACGACAATTCCGCAGTGCACCAGCTCACCGCCCTTGCGCAGATCCTCCAACACCCGCCAACCCGACATGTCGGGCAGCTCGATATCGAGGATGATGAAATCGGCCGGCAAGCTGCGTGCGAGATCCAACCCCTTCTTCCCGTTCTCGGCGATCACGACATCGAACCCGGCGGGTTCGAGCCATCGCCGCAGCAGCATCGCGGAATCCTGCGAGTCCTCGATCGCCAGGATCACTGCGCGCCCCTCGGGCCGACCGGAGGCTTGTGGGGCGGGCCGTTGCGAAAGCCGCGCAGGGTCCTCGGCCGCGGGAAGCAGAATGGTGAAGCAAGAGCCCTCACCCAGCGTGCTCTCTACGCTTATTTCGCCCCCCATCGCCGCCAGCAGATCCCGGGTGATCGCAAGGCCCAGGCCCGATCCGCCGTGATTGCGGGTCATCGAACTGTCGATCTGAACGAAGGGTTCGAAGAGCTGTTTGCAATGCGCCTCGTCGATGCCGACGCCGGTATCGCACACCTCGATGACGATCCGCCGTTCACCCTGGCGCGTGGCCAAATAGGCGCTGACGGTGACCTGGCCGCCTTTCGTGAACTTGCAGGCATTGCTGAGCAGGTTCAGCAAGCATTGCTTGAACCGCGTCGGGTCCACATTCGCAGAGCCGATTTCGGGCGCGACCCGGGTGATCAGATCGCTATCGCTTTGCAGCGCCATGGGGCGCACCGCCTCCATCGCCTCGTCGATCAGCCCCGGCAGATGGGTCGGAACCGGGTGAATCTCGAGCTTTCCCGCCTCGATCTTCGCCACGTCGAGAACATCGTTGATCAGCCCGAGCAAATGGTGCGCGGCGACCAGAATGCGGTTCAGATCCGAAATCTGCGTCTCGTATTCATCGCCCTCCAGATCCTCGATCACCATTTCGGTATAGCCGATGATCGCGTTGAGGGGCGTGCGCAGCTCGTGGCTCATATTCGCGATGAACTTCGTCTTGGTCAGGTTGGCCGCTTCGGCATAGTCGCGCGCGGCCGCCATATCCTCGGCAGCCGCGGCCAGGCTGATGTCCCGGCGCTGGATCTCGTCGATCATGGCATTGAAGCGGTCGACCAGCTCGCCGAACTCGTCATTTACGGTCTTCTGCACCCGGGCCGCATAATCCCGTGTCTCGGTGACCTGATCCATGGTCCGTCGGAGCTCGTTCACCGGCTGCAGGATGATCGGTTTGAAATAGCGGATCGTCGCGAAGGCGGGCAGCAGCGAGATCAGGAGGGCGAGGAGCGCGATCACCACGAAATTCCAGATCGTGCCGCGCAGCGCGTCGAGGCCGATGAGAAGCTCTAGCGTGCCGATCTGATCACCCTGCACCTGGATCGGGGTGACGATCCAGAACGTTCCCGGCGCATCCTCGATCCGCGAGACATCGCCGATCTGCAGTTTCGACGAGCCGTATTTCGCCAGAATGCCGTCATTCGGGCCCCGCACGAGGGCGCCGCGAACCTCTGGGATCAGTTCGAAGGCCTGGAGGTTCTCATTCATTGCCTCGATATCGTCGAACGCCACCGCCGCCGAGATGTTTGCCGCCACGACCTGCGCGAGTTTGCGGTTCTCCTCCTCCAGCCGGGGCCGGAATTCCAGGATCGCGATCGAGATATGTACCGCCGCCGCAATGCTCAGCGCCATGCCTGTGCTGATCAGAACCGCGAGGTTGACCTTGGCCGACAGCGGAAAGCGGGCGAGCCCCTTTCCAGGGTCTGTCATTTGAGCACCCGTGTCGCGAGGCGCATGAGCTTCGAGCTCATCTGCAGCTCGGCCTGGCGAATGCTCTGCTGATTGATCTGAAACCGGACCTGACGCCCTACTTGCAACAGCCCGATGGACCCGCCGTTCTCGATGAAGCCCGTACTGTCGCTGACCGTCAGCACGCCCCGCGCGGGGGTGGCGGGCTGGCTGTGCGAGAGGACGGCGATGTTGCACCCTTGCTGCAGGCTTGCGCCCGCGGGTTGCCGCACCAGGCGGATCACGCGCTCGCCAACCTGTTTCCCGTCGATCGTCGTTAGAGAGTCGGTGAGGTGATGACCCTCGTGAAAACAGACGCGGATCTCGTTGGGATGTTCTCCGAAACTGTCATTCGGCCATGTGGTGAAGCGGGCGAAATTGAAGATGAAGGCTGCCTTGATGTCGTCCTGCCGGTCGCCTGCACGCCCGATGCCCGGCGCGGCCAGGAAACTTGCGAGGGCCAGCGGAATGATCAGACACCAGATCCTCATGACACCCCCCTCAGAACCTGTACTCGATCAAGCCGAAGACACTTCGCTCGATCTGACCGATGGGGGCGGGATAGGAGGATTGGCTGAAATCGGGGCGCTGGGCCTGCAGCAGGTTGCGGCCGGTGATCGACAGTTCCAATGCAGGCAAGGGCCGCCAGCTCAGCCGTGCATCCATGTCGACAAAGCCCGAAATATCGTTGTCGCTGGTGCCGCTTTGTCCCCGGAACCAGAGGTCGAACTCGACATCATTGTTGATGTCGAACTGGGCGCGGAGAGATCCTTGGTGAATCGGGGTCAGGCCCTCGATCCGCCCTGTCGCCGGGATGCTGGGCGCCCGCTGGCGCAGATTGATGGTCTGGAACGCGTAGGCGCCCTTCAGCCGCCACCACTCGGTCACGTCCCAATCGGCGGACAGCTCCGCACCGAAGCTGACGGCGCTGCCATTGTTTCGATAGACGACCGATTGGTCGATCGACGTGCCGGCGAAGACTGGCGGCTCGAGATCCAGGACGATCAGGTTGTCATAGAGATTGGCATACCCCGCCACATCGATCGACAGATCCTCGGTGACATCGAAGCGGGTGCCGACCTCGAAGGCATAGAGTTCCTCCGCCTCCAGATCCGAGCCCAGGATGAAGCCGTTGATCGGCAGCGGTCCGGGATTGAACGGCGTCCCCGGCAGGATCGGGTCCAGCGCGATGCGCAACTCCTCCTCGAACAGGGCCGGGGTGCGGACTGCCCGCGAGACCGCGCCCCAAAAGGCCAGGCGCTCGTCCGGGCGCCAGAACAGCCGCGCGCTCGGCTGGATTTCGAAGCCCGAGAAACTGTTGTGTTCAAGTTTGGTGCCCAGGGTCAGGGACAGCTCGTTATCGATCAGCGAGATCTCGTCCTGGATGAACATGCCGAAAAGCGTGTTGATCTGGGTGCCGTCGCCAATCCCGACCACATCGCCATCGACCTGGTCGGAGGTGAGCTGGACATTGGCGCCCCAGATCACCTCATGGGCGCCGATGGTCGGCAAGCTGTGCTGGAACTCGAACCCGCTGACGATCGATTGGATGTCGGAGCCAAGCTCCCCCCGCTCCAGAAAATCCACATATCCCTGGACCGAGAAATCGCCGATCTCGGTCCCGGTCCGCGTCCAGCGGCCGAGGAAGTTGAAGCCCAGGAAGTCTTCCTGATCATTGCTGGCGGGAAAGGCGAAGTTGTTCGTCTGACCACCGCCCGCCGCGATCGTTTCGAAATCTCCCCGCTGAAAATCGCCCTGGAAGGTGAAGGCGTCCTGCTCCGTCGGCTCCCAATCCAGCCGGAACCCGGTCTGCACCGCGCGGGCGTTTTCGTTGATCTGCGCGCCATCCGCATCGACCAGCCCCTCGCGGACATCGCCCCGGACATAGAAGCGATATGCGCCGTCATTGCCCAGCAAACCGCCCCAGCGGCCATAGATCCGCCCGAGCTCGTTCGTGCCGACACCGGCCGAGACGAACCCGCCCTGCGTGTCGATCGGATGTTTGGTGATGATGTTGATCACCCCGTTGACCGCATTGGCCCCCCAGAGGGTGGCGCCGGGGCCACGGACGACCTCGATCCGCTCGACCTCCTGCAGCGGCACCAACACCTGATCCCAGAACACGCCGGACAGGACCGAGCGATAGATCGCCCGCCCGTCGACGAGGATCAGCAGCTTGTTGGCAAAACGCTCGTTGAAGCCTCGGGCCGAGACGGCGACCGAGTTGGTCTCGTTCTCGCCGACCTGCATCCCAGGGACCATCCGGAACAGGTCGGTGATCCGCGTCGCGCCAGAGCGCCGGATATCCTCGCTGGAGATCACAAAGACCGCTGCCGGCGCGTCCTCGACCCGCTGGCGCTTTTTGGCGACCGAGGTGACCTCGACGGTCAGAAGCTCCTCGATGGACAATTCGGTGAGGTTTTCTTCGCCAAATGCCGGACCCGCCACAAGCAGGGCGGATAACAGTGCTGGAAGAACAAGTCTCAGCATTGGCACCACTTCGGGAACGCGGGAGGCGTAAGAGAACGCAACACCAGGCTTGGTAGCGCAGCGTGGTTAACAAGGACGAAACGGTCGCGCGTGCTCCGCCACTCTCTTGATCCTGGCGGATCGAGCAAAACGCGCAGAGAATACGCTTGCGCTATATTATAACGTAACGCACACTCCGCCGCGCCAGGAGGACTGCGGCAGATGACTCTCAAAGCAACCAGATCTCAGACAGACGTTCTTGACGTGCTGCGTCAGCATGGGGGCGCGCTTTCGGCCTATGATGTGCTAGGGACGCTGCGCATGACCAACCCGACCATTTCCGCACCGACCATCTATCGCGCTCTCGCCGCCCTCGCCGCATCGGGGCGGGTGCATCGTCTGGCGTCGGTCAGCGCCTATATCGCCGCCGCGCCCACAACGGTTGGCAACACCGCGATCCTGTCGATCTGCGACGATTGCGGACTGGTCGAGCAGAACGCAGCACCGGACCTGCTGACGGAACTGACAAAACTGGCCGAGCAATCCGGCTTTTCCGAGATGAACGATGTGATCGAACTCCACGGCCGCTGCGCCTCCTGCGTCGGAAGCATGGAGCAGGCATGAGCGGGCGCTGGTTCGAAGGACGGGGGCTGCTGACGCTCGGCCTGGGCGCCCGTCTGCTGGTCGCGCTGCTGGTCGTTGGCATGCTCTGGGCCGGGTTCTTCTGGGCAACGGCATCTACGGGGGGCGCATGACCGCCGCGCTGTCATTTCAAAACCTGACCCTCGGCTATGACCGGACCCCGGCGGTGCGCGATCTGGATTGCGAGATCGCCAGCGGCAGCCTGACGGCAATTGTCGGCCCGAACGGGGCGGGGAAATCAACCCTGCTGAAGGGCGTGGTGGGCAGCTTGCCTCCGTTGCAGGGCCGGGTCTCCTATGGACCCGTCAAGCCATCCGAGATCGCCTATCTCCCGCAGCACGCTGACATCGACAGCGGCTTTCCCCTGACCGTGGTCGACATGATCTCGATGGGGCTGTGGCGCGAAATCGGCCCGTTCGGCTCGATAGGCCGGGCAGAGCGGCGGAGGGTGGCCGACGCCATCGCCGCCGTCGGGATGACCGGGCTGGAGGCGCGGCCGATCGGCACCCTTTCCGGCGGGCAGATGCAGCGGATGCTGTTTGCGCGGCTGCTGTTGCAGGAGGCCCGCGTGGTCCTTCTCGACGAACCCTTTGCGGCGGTGGACAGCGGCACGCTGGCCGATCTGCTGAACATCATCCGCCGCTGGCACGAGGAAAAGCGCACCGTGCTCGCTGTCCTGCATGACCACGACACGGTGCGGGCGCATTTCCCCGAAACAATGATGCTTGCGCGGGATCTGGTCGCTTATGGTCAGACCGCTGAGGTGCTGACGCCCGAGAACCAATTCCGCGCCCGGCAGATGTGCGAGGCCTGTGCCGGGCCGCCGCATACCTGCATCCGGGGGGCGGCATGATCTGGGATCTCCTCTTCGAGCCCTTCGCGGCCTACGGCTTCATGCGCCGCGCGCTGGTCGGCTGCATCGCGATCGCGGTTGGTGCGACGCCTGTGGGTGTGTTTCTGATGCTGCGCAGGATGAGTTTGACCGGCGATGCGATGGCACATGCCATCCTCCCCGGCGCTGCCATCGGATATCTGATCGCGGGGCTTTCTCTGACCGCAATGACCATCGGCGGGATGATCGCCGGCATGGCGGTGGCCCTGTTCTCTGGCTTTGTATCGCGCGCGACCCATCTGAAGGAGGACGCTTCGCTGGCGTCTTTCTATCTGATCTCCCTGGCCGCCGGCGTTCTGATCGTCTCGGTCCGCGGCAGCAATGTCGATCTGATGAATGTGCTCTTCGGCACGGTTTTGGCGCTCGACGATGCCGCCTTGATCCTGCTCTGTGCGATATCGTCCATGACCGTGCTGATCCTGGCTGCGATGTTCAGGCCGCTCGTGCTTGAATGTGTCGATCCTCAGTTCCTGCGCTCGGTGAGTGGATTTAGTGCGCTGACGCATTTCACCTTTCTGGCGCTCGCAGTGATGAACCTTGTTGGCGGTTTCCACGCCTTGGGGACGCTGATGATCGTCGGCATCATGATCCTGCCGGCCGCCGCCTCCCGCTTTTGGGCGAGGTCTGTCGGCGGCATGATCGCGGTGGCTGTCATCGTCGCCATCGGAGCAAGCATAGCCGGCCTCCTCCTCTCCTATCACTACAGTCTGCCGACGGGCCCTGCGATCATTCTCTCCACCGGTGTCGTCTACCTTTTGTCGGTTATCGGCGGACCTGTCGGGGGCTTGAGCGAACGCAACGCAAGAACTGCCAACACCCCTACCTGAAAGGTTTCTGCCATGAGCACGCGCCGCGATTTTCTGAAATACAGCGCCGCCACCATCGGGATGACGACGGTTCCGTTCACCGCCGCGATGGCCGCCGAAACGATGCCGGTTGTTGCAACCTTCTCCATTCTCGGAGACATGGTCGCGCGGATCGGTGGGGATCATGTTGCGGTGACGACGCTGATCGGACCGAATGGCGACACCCATGTCTATCAGCCGACGCCGGCTGATGCCCGCTCGGTCAGCGATGCCAAGCTTCTGGTCGTCAACGGCCTCGGCTTCGAAGGCTGGCTCGACCGGCTGATCGACGCCTCCGAGTTCGACGGCCAACGCGTGGTCGCCACTGACGGGATCGAACTCCTCGCCTTTGAGGAAGGGGGGCACGACGATCATCATGGCGGGCACAAAGAAAAAGCGCATGGTGACGAGGATCATGCCGATCACGACCATGATCATGAGGAACATGCCGAACACGCCGAAAAGCATGCCGAGCATGACCACGACCACGAAGAGCATGCCGAGCATGACCATGACGGCGAGGAACACGCCGACGCGCATGGGCATGATCACCACGACCATGGTGAGTTCGACCCACATGGCTGGCAGAGCCTCAAGAACGCTCAGGTCTATGCCCGGAACATCGCAGCCGCCCTCGCCGCAGCCGATCCCGCGCACGCCGCCGCCTATGAGGCCAACCTCGCGGCCTATCTCACCGAACTCGCGGCGGTCGATGCGGAGATCCGAAAGATCCTGACGGCCTTGCCCGAGGATCGGCGCACCATCATCACCTCGCATGACGCATTCCAGTATTTCGGGCGCGATTATGGGCTGACCTTCGTGGCGCCCCAGGGCCTCAGCACCGAGTCAGAGGCCTCGGCCAAAGATGTGGCGCACCTGATCGAGCGGATCCGGGACGAAAAGGTCGCCGCCGTCTTCGTTGAAAACGTCGCGGACCGCCGCCTGCTCGAGCAGATCGCGCGGGAAACCGGCGCCGGGATCGGCGGGACGCTCTATCCGGGCGCGCTGTCCGAGGCGGACGGGCCAGCCTCCACCTATATCGACATGATGCGCCACAACGCGTCTACCCTGGCGGCAGCCCTGTCCTCCTGAGGCTGCACGACGCCGCACCGAGGCTCGCCGGAAACCCTGACGGCGGGCCTTTGTAGCAAGAGCCAACTTTCGCCACCTACGACACAGGCCGCCTTCGAAACAGCAGGAAGGCAGTCAGCTCCGTCGTTTACAGCGCCCATTTGCGCCCGAACTCGCGCGCCAAATGGTCGAGCAGCGCCCGGACCCGCGCAGTCAGGTGACGGTTCGGCGGATAGAGCGCATAGAGCCCGAAATCCGGCGCGTCCCAGTCCGGCAGCAGCCGCTCCAACGCCCCGCTCTCCAACCTCTCGCGCACCACAT